>JANODW010000325.1:0-6091 GCA_031412875.1 Pirellula sp.
TCCTCGACGGCCGCTCGCAGTTTGCTTTGAGCGGTTTCGATGTGGGTGCGGAGCTTCTCGCCTTGCGTGAGGGCAGTGAAGTTCGCTTGATCTACAAATGGCAGCATCCTGGCCTGCAGTTCCCGCTTGCAATCTTGAAGACGCTCGGACAAATACTTGCGGACAGCCGCGTCATCGTCGCGTCGTTTTTGTGCAGACCGATAGGAACCGAACCCAGGAATAAACTTGGCAAGACTATCCAACATCGACTCGGCCATGAAGGTCGTCCTGTATGGTGTTCCAAGGGAAGAAACAGCGTGCGAGGTTAGGCGCTAACGATATCGCGCATTTTAGGTTCTAGGTAGGAGACGGTACTGCCCATGCTGGCCAAATTGCCGTACTCGCCCTCGGGGATTTGGACCCGGTGTCGCTTTCTCAACTCCATGACGATGTCCAGGAAGTCCATGCTGTCCATCTCAAGCTGCTCGCGAAACGATTTTTCGTCGTCGATGGAGGACAGATCTTCGTCGGGTGCGATCTCACTCAAAATGTCCAATATTTCTTCACGGATTTCCGCGGGTGTCATCGAATCCAAAACTCCTGGCCAGCCGTCGTCCATCGCATAGGAATCGATGGGGGTGAGAGATGACCGAAAAAAAGGGGGGGGAATGGAAAGGGTTGCGCACTCACTGGGGTGTAAACGCATGAGCGTCCAACCCGTTGCAAAAAACTCGTCTAAAATCGCCGAACGATGACGACCGAATTGATGCCGAGCATGCCGAACGAATTATTAAGAATGTAATCGACGCGGGCAAGCTCCTGCGGTTGGTTTATCACCAAGCCTGGCAATGCACATTCTGGGTCTAGATTGTCCACATTTATCGTGGCATGGCAAACCCTGTCTTGAAAGGCGGGCAAGTTTCCTGCCAGTTCCAAGGCCCCGGCGGCCCCCATCGCGTGCCCGATGAAACTCTTGGTATTATTGAATCTCAAAGTGTCGCAGCCTTGAAAAACTTGGCGAAGCGCGATGCATTCTTGGCTGTCGCCGGAGCTGGTTCCGGTGGCGTGGGTGCTGACGATGTTGATTTTGTCTGGCGTCAATCCGCCGCGGTCCAAGGCCATTTGGAGGCATTGCGCTTGGCGTTCGGGGTTTGGCAAAACGAAGTCGGTAGCGTCGGTATTGATCGCGTACGAGACGATTTCAGCCACAATATTCGCAGATCTGGCTTTGGCGTCCGAAAGCCTTTCCAACGTGTACAAACAAGCTCCTTCGGCGACGACAATTCCGTTCCGGTCGATGTCAAAAGGGCGAGACGCCTTTGTTGGATCGGAATGGGAAGCGAGCGCGCCTTGCGATTTGAACGAAGCGAAAATGCCAAACGTATGGATGCTTTCCGAGACCCCGCCGGCGATGGCTAGATCGCATTCCTTCAACCGGAGCATTTGGACCCCTTGGATGAGCCCCGCGTTTCCGGCTGCGCAGGCTGCACCGATGGTGTAGTGCGGGCCGGTGATCCCCATGTTCAACGCGATCTCGCCTGCAGGATTGTTGGCCACGGTGCGAGGGTTGTGATGGTGCGACCAATAAGTGGTGTCGTAGTCGTACGCTTTGATTGAATAAATCTCATTTTCCGTCTCCACGTTGCCGTGTTCTGTCACGCCGATGTAGATTCCAACCCGCGATTTGTCGACGTTGGGCCAATCCAATCCACTGCGATGGATGGCTTCGGAAGCCGCCCAAATGCCGACGGTTCCCGCTCGCGTACCGCGCCGCATGTCCCTTTTGCTTTGGTATTTTGTCGTCTCGAATTCGCATACGCCGGCCAAGGTATCTCCGACGTAACGAATGTTGTAATTGCGGACGCCGCTCCTGCCGTCCAGCAACGATTCGCGGAACATCTCGAGATTGTGCCCGTTGGGAGATGTTAAACCGATCCCAGTGATGACAACGCGTTGATCGTCTGGCAATTGACTGGTGCGGTCTTCTGCAATCATTAAGCGACTCAAATTGGAGGAATTTTCAAACAGCAAATTCGACCAACGAAACTATCCTGAAGCCTGACTATTTGCAAGCGCTCCTACTGGACTGCTTGGACCGGTTCGCATCGGACACTTTGCCGCAAGGCAGTGCGTTCATCCCACCCCGACCTGTGTCGAGGTGCATGCCGTCCCTCGATTACTTGATAAACGTCCAGTGCTTGTAAAACATCGCTTTGAGAGGCTCGATGGTCCATCGGATGCCGGTGAGCACGCCGCTCAGCAACCCAGGCCAAGGAGATGGGCGGAGCATATCGACAAACAGGCAATACCGCATTGCATCGGATTCGTTGCAGGATTGATGTTGGAGCGTATCGTCAAAGATAAAGAGTTTGTTTTCTTGCCAGTAGTGCGTTTGGTTTCCAACGGTAATGTAGACGTTTTTGCTGGCGATATCGTTGATGTTGTACAGTACACGGAGGGTGACTCGGAGGGGGCCGAAGTGTTCGCCGGTCGACTGTTTTTTATTGAAAATAGAGACGCCGATCGTTCGGATGTACTTAAATTTTTGGTGGTACTCGGGCATGCTCACCGAAGCGTCGAGGTTCTTGCCGTACCATTTAAAGAAAATCATCCCCCGTTTCTTTTCGGACATTTTGGTTTCGAGCAAGCCGACCAGATTGCGATCGGAAGCCGCTTGGATGAGCGATTGGATTTCCGCTTGGTAGTCTGCGGGCAAGTCTTGAAGACGGTAGATGCCTCGGTTCCAGTAGGGCAAGCAAAAGAGGTCCATCAGGAGGTTAAACGGGGAGAGCAACCAAGTGAAAACTCCGTTGCCGGCGAAATAGCGGTCGAGAGTTCGGATGGTTCGCTGGCTGTTTCGCAACACATCGACCAATCCCAGAACAACGTAAGTCGCCAGCACCCACGGGATAAAGTAAAGGGCAAGAGCCAGCGGAACGGTCCGCTTGAGCACTTTTTTCAAGGTTCGCAGTGCGCGTTGGTTTTTTTCGGATTTAGAGGGCGCTGCAACCGCTGAGGGTGAGAGTGTATGCATCGTTTTGTGAACCGGGAATGTGGGTTTGTTTTAGGTTGTGGACCACTTCTGTTGGCTGATATCAAAAAAAGGAATTCCGTGTCAATCAGAGTTTTGCGAGACAGGAAGAATGGCGCTCCGTTTCGGAGCGGAGGTGGACAGACGTCTGTTGTTATGGCTGAGGTGGGAGAGATTCTTTGCAGGTCGTTACCGGATGGCTTGCACCGTTCCGCTATTGTGCGTGCGATTCGGCGCGTGCTAGCGGGAACTTCCGCGTTCTAGCACTAGTGTCGCATTTCAAACCGGCTAGAATTCGGTGGGCTGATTTGCTCGCGTACATCTACTCTAGGAAAGCCGCTTGGAATGAACGAAGAAACGATTCAGCGTATTCACTCAACATACGGAATCGAAAACTGGTCCGCAGGGTACTTCGATGTCAACAACCAGGGCAACATCATAGCGCGTCCAAGTGCACAGGATGCGCGGAGCGTCGATCTGAAGCACCTCGTTGATCATTTGGTAAAGGATAAAAAAGTACAACTGCCCATCCTGCTGCGTTTCCCACAAATCCTTACCAACCAACTTCGCATTCTCGCCGGCGCCTATCGCGATGCCATCGACCAATTTGGGTACAAGGGAAAACACTATCCGGTCTTTCCGATGAAGGTGAATCCGCGTCGTGAAGTCGTGGAAGAGTTTCTAAAGGAGAGCGATCGTTGCCGTGTGGGGCTCGAGTGCGGCTCCAAGGCGGAGCTTTATGCAGCGGTGGCTCAAGACCAGACGCCTGAGTCATTGCTGATCTGCAATGGGTTCAAGGACGAAGCGTTTTGCCGGTTGGCCTCGTTGGCCGTGCAATCTGGCAAACGGGTAGTCATCGTCGTCGAGAAGCTAAATGAGCTCAAGATGCTCCTGCGCGTGGCGAACGAAACCGGTGTGTGTCCGTGGATCGGACTGCGAGCCAAGCTGTACACCCGAGGATCCGGCAAGTGGGCCAGTTCGGGAGGCGACTCCGCCAAATTCGGATTGACCACCTCCGAGATTATTCAGTGCGTGCGGTTGTTGCGAGAGAACAAGAAAGAGCAATACTTCAAACTGCTCCATTTCCATATCGGCTCGCAAATCACCGATATCAAGAGGGTCAAGAATGCGATGAAGGAAGCAGCGCGGGTGTACTCCAAGATCCATCAACTAGGATTGCCCGTCGATTTCCTGGACATCGGAGGAGGGTTGGGGGTCGACTACGACGGATCCAAGACGCGTTTCGAATCCTCGATGAACTACACGGTCCAAGAGTTTGCAAACGACGTCGTCTATACCGTTCAGACGGTCTGCGACGAAGAGAACGTACCGCATCCCAACTTGGTCACCGAGAGCGGGCGAATGATGACAGCCTATCACACCGTCCTCGTCGTCTCGATTCGCGAGGAGATCGAGACCTTTGCCGACGATCAGCCTGAGGTCTCGATCGATGCCGATGATCCCCAAGTGATCACGGAGCTCAAAGGGCTTTGCGACGAAATCAACGGAAAGAATTATTTCGAGTACTACCACGATGCGGTAGAGCTCAAGGACGAATTGCATACCCAGTTTAACTTGGGATTGATCTCTCTAGAGGATCGGGCCAAAGGCGAAGTGTTGTACTGGGAAGTGTGCGCGCGGGCGCTGCGAGAATCCGAGTTGTCCCGAACGCCCAACGAGGAGTTTGAGGATGTCAAGCGCGTGCTTGCGGCCAAGTACCTGTGCAATTTTTCGCTGTTTCGATCCGCACCCGATTCGTGGGCGATCGGGCAGTTGTTCCCCGTTATACCGTTGCACCGATTGCAAGAATCCAAAGTCGACTTCGCCACCTTGGTCGACGTGACCTGCGATTCCGATGGCAAGATCGATAAGTTCGTTGACCTCAAGGATGTCAAAGAGACCTTGGAGTTGCCTGAATGGCGAGAGAACGAAGATTACTACATCGGGTTGTTCTTGTTGGGAGCTTATCAAGAAGTGATGGGTTCGTACCACAATCTCTTCGGGTTGCCCAACGAAGCGCAAGTGTTCATGGAGTCCGATGGCAGATTTCACGTTTCAAAAATTGTTCCAGGTAGCCGCATTCAAGATATGGTTGCGTTTGCCCGATACGATGTGCCGCACTTGCAAGACGCATTTAGCAAACGCATCCGAGCGGCGATCGATGCCGGCTTGTGTCCGGCAGAAAAGGGAGATGCGCTGATTCAGCAATACGCGACGGCTGCTCAATGGACCACGTATTTGGAATAGCCACCTATTGGGATAGTTGGGCGAAATGGAACGCGCTGGTTGGGTGGATGGCGGTTGAAAGAGCCAATTCCAAGAGAAATATCCTCCCAGACGATCCTCAAAGGGAGTCGCATTAGCTATTATGGTAAGAAGCAGTGGCGTTCGCTAGGCTGCACCTTTTTCGGGCTTTGCCAGCCCCCACCGTTTTCGGGCTTTGCCAGCCCCCACCGTCTTTTCTTGTTCGGATCATTCTTTATGGATAATAAAAGCGCCGTTTTAAACTTCGTTAGCAACAGTTGCTATGTTGCGCTCGCGGCGGTCGCACTCTGGGGGATTTATTTCGTCGTTTTGGTAATGACGCGGATTTCCAGCAAGCGATTCAAGACGGAGGAAGCTCAGGATGGGTTCATCGATACGATCGAAGCTGACTTGAAACGAGGTGATTTCGACGCGGTGCTTCGGACTTGCGATTCAGACACCAGGGCGTTGCCGATGATGGTGACGTTCGCCTGCAAAAACCGCAGTTTCGGATTCAACAAAGTTCGTCAGTTGACTTTGGATCGATTCCAACGCGACGTGGTGGCGGACATCGATTACAGCATTGCGTGGATCATCACCGTCATCAAAACGGCACCCATGTTGGGGCTCTTTGGAACGGTTATGGGGATGATGGGTGCGTTCGGCAAACTGAGTTCTGCGGCGAGCGTGAGCCCGGCAGAGCTGGCCAGCGACATCCGTACTGCATTGGAGACCACAGCCATTGGGTTGGCGATTGCGGTGCCGCTGGTCATGGCGATGGCCAGTATCAACAATCGCATCCAGCACATGCAGGATTTGGTTGCGGCCGGTCTGACT
>JANODW010000326.1:0-18077 GCA_031412875.1 Pirellula sp.
GATTGGCTACAGAAAGTGGAACTCAAAGCGACGCCCACCAACGCAATTGAGCAGGAGCATTCGGAGTTCCTTTCCGCGACGCTCTCAGGTTGGCGACGGTGCCGCTTCGAAACCGAATGCAAGCGGTTGCAAAATCTTCCTTTTCGCTCAGGGCGCTCCATCCGTACGCAGATACCGATTCGATAGGCGAATGGACCAAGCTGAGAATCAGGTCGATGTCGTGAATCATGAGGTCGAGAACAATACCGATGTCGGTGCTGCGACCGGTGTAGACCCCTTCGCGAGCGGCGTCAATGTAACGTACGCTTTCTGGATCGAATTGGGAGCAAGCCAGTTTCCAGGCCGGATTGAAACGCTCGACGTGTCCGACTTGCAAGGTGCAGTGGTTCGCGATAGCCAGTTGGACGAGTTGCGTGGATTCAGCGAGGGAGCTGGCAATCGGTTTTTCCATCAGCACATGGATCCCGTTGCTTAGGCACCATAGTCCGATGGGGTGGTGCAGGAAGGTGGGAGCCGCGACAACGACCCCGTCAATGTTTCCTTGCCACTGGCGATAGTCGGCGATTGCGTTGGTGTTCAGTTGCGAGGCGACAAGACTGCGCGCTTCGAGGCTGGTATCAGCAACGCCTACGAACTCACAGACCGGATTTGCGGCGAGGAGTTTCGCATGGATTCGACCGAGGTGTCCGGCACCAATCACGCCGATTCGCGGTTTTGACGGGAGCTCGGTAGTCGAAGCCTGGTTCATGATGGCGTTACGGCGTAATAGTGTTAAGCAGCAGCGGACGTTGAGCGACGGTCTCGACCTCGGCCATGGCGGCCTAATTGCGAGTCGTCGATGAAGGCAAAGAGGATTTCAAGTTCGGGAGAGAGAGCTCCGTTTACTTGAAGGATTTCCCGAGCATGCTTGACGCCGACCTTAGAGCGGTAGAGCAGCTTGTGGGCTTCGCCGATCGTTCGGATGGCAGCGACTGAAAAATTCTTTCGCTTGAGAGCGACCACGTTGACGCATCGCGGTCTGGCCGGAAATCCTTCGGCGAGCATGAACGGAGGGATGTCTTGAAGCACGCGAGAGAGTCCGCTTACAAATGCGTAGCAACCGATGGAAGCAAAGTGGTGTACGGCGACGCCACCGCTCAGGGTTGCATCGTGTTCGACGCGAACGTGACCGCCGAGCATGACCGTATTGGCCATGATGACCCTGTCTTCGACGAGGCAATCATGCGCGACGTGGGAGTTTGCCATGAAGTAGCAATCGCTACCTATTGATGTGATTCCTTCGTCTTTTTCAGTGCCGCGATTGACCGTCACGCATTCGCGAAAAACGTTCGAATCCCCGATGACGACTTGGGTGGGAGATCCTTGGTACGAAAGGTCCTGGGGTTCCCCACCGATCACGCATCCAGGAAAGAATCGATTGTCACGTCCAATGGTGGTATGACCGGTCAGGGTGACGCTATTTTCCAAACGCGTACCACGGCCAACTTTCACGTTTGCACCGATGACGCAATGATGCCCGATGCGAACGTCTTCGTCGAGTTCTGCGCGAGGATCGACCACTGCGGTATGGGCGATTATTGTTGGCATGAAAAGGTTCCCGAACGTGTCAGAATGAGTAGGTTGTCTATGTGTTGTGCGTTCATGCTGCAAGCCTACTTCGCGTGGGTGCCTGCGTATCTCGCAATTGGTGAACAGCTTCGGCCAGGTATCCGTTGAGGATATGGCCACTTCGGTGGGCGATGATTTTTCCTTGGAGCCGCAACCCGCAAAGGGACAAGTCGCCGATCAGATCGAGAAGTTTATGTCGCGAGCATTCGTCGTTGAATCGAGGGGTGGTGTCAATAGGGCCTTGCGGGCCGAAGACCACTAGATCTCGATACGTGACATGGGAAGCAATGCCTTGGGACTGAAGACCGCGAGCTTCGCTTTCCGTTAGAAAGGTGCGAGCGGGAGCAATTTCCTCAGTGAAGGAATCGCGATGCAGTTTGTAGGTCGTGGTCGAAGCAGGGATGGGGCTACTAGGTCCGTAGTCGAGTTGGTATTGAATCGTGAGGCCCGGATCGGAGGATGGGACGGCCATGATCCACTGGTTATCCGAGCCTACTCGCAATGGAAGGGCGAGATGCAATTCCGTTGAAGTGGCTGGCTGTTTTCTAAGACCGGACTGCTGTAGGGCAATCGCGAACGCGGCTGCGCTTCCATCCATCCCGGGCATTTCGGGGGCATCGCATTCGACGATGCAGTTGTCAATTTCTAACCCGTACAGGGCCGCCGTGACATGTTCGATCATCTCGACATGGCAACTGTCGCAGACCAAGGTGGTGCGAAGGCTAGTATCGCGCCGGTTGGCGGCAACCGACTGGATTTCTGGCCGACCTGGTAGATCGACTCGGCGAAAGACGATTCCAGCGTTGGGCGAGCCTGGCAAAAAGGTCAACGTGACCGGTCTGCCAGACCAATAGCCGCGGCCGCTGACGCGGGCCATGTGCTCTATCGTATTTTGGAATCGAATCTGATGCATGCGTGACGCCGAAATCCGTTTCGTGTCCGTGGGAAATGTAGGGGGCAGGCTCATCGTGAG
This sequence comes from Pirellula sp., assembly GCA_031412875.1. Lineage (GTDB taxonomy): Bacteria > Planctomycetota > Planctomycetia > Pirellulales > Pirellulaceae > JBKCUI01. The sequence goes on from JANODW010000326.1 coordinate 2,582, forward strand.
CCAAAGCTCACTTCTTCGGTACGAAGAAGTGAGAGTCCATTCATGAAGTCCCATTACTTGCGAGTGTTGGTATTCATGGGTGGCGTGGCTGTGCGAGGCGCATAGCCAGGTTGATTGGCGGTCGCGGTTGATGTTGGCGTCGTTGGAGCCGAGGCTTTTGGTTCGCTGGCGTTGAGCACGGACAAGACAATCTTGGTGATATCGATTTGTTCGTTATGAAAAAGGATATCGCGTTGGATACCGAAGTTCACCGTTTGCGGTTTCTTGGGGTCCATCTCGTTTTGTTCTTGGCTGTATCGCAGGACCACATCGTACTGATAATGCTTTGCAACTCGCTCAATGGCGCTGTTGATCGACTGGTAGGATTTGAAGATGACGCTGGCTTGCTTTTCAGCGAACTCTTTTTCTTTGCCCATGAAGTCGACTCGCAACTTGCTTTCTCGGCTGATCAAGCCCTCTTGTTGCTGCTTGAACTGCGGCGAATCGGCTTCGAAGGTTTTGCCGATCTTCTCTTGTTCTTCGAGGAGCGCTTTGCGTCGGTTCTCGATGTCCTCTTGCGCTTGATTCATCTCGGCTTTGAGCGCATCCATATTGGCATTCATATTTGGATGGTTCTTGAGAATGTATCCAACATCAACCAGAGCAATGCTGGTTGGGCCAACTTTGGGGCCCGCTGGTTGTGCCGGCGCTGCACCAGCGCCCGCACCTGCGTTTGGCGATTGAGCGTATGCGGCAGGTGCCGCGAAAAGGCTCATGAGAGCGATGGTCGCGATAGATTTTCGAATTTGCACTTGTCAGCACTCCTTGCTAGTTGAATGGTGGGCGGTCGAGTTTCAAACTCAACGGCGATTGCGAGGAACATTCCATTGTTCCCGGCGTTAGTAATGCCGACTTGGTGAGTCGCCACACTGTTTCATCCCCGATCATGACGACTCGGGAATTCTGCGTAAATAGCGATCTGGCCGATCTAATCGGTAAGTTGGACTTTCAGTTCGATTTTTTCCGAGCCGCGTTCGACCAGGATTCGAACTTGGTCGCCCCGTTTGAGCTTTTTCAAGATGCGGTCCAGTTCTGCGCGGCTCGTCGTCTCCTCGTCATTGATTCGCAAAATTTTGTCTTGGGCTTGGATCCCCGCTTTGACTGCCAGTCCACTGGTTAAAACCTTCTCCACCACCACCCCCGAAACATTCGTCTTGAGCCTTGCCCCCAAGACGGTTCGTCGTGGAGAACTCATTTGCGGGTTGGCCGTGCCCTTGACCTTGACGAACGTCAATTTCGCAGGCTCAGTCATCAATCGATTAGCAATCACTGTGACCATATCGGTTATTCGCTCTATTCCGCTTAGGTTGATTTTGTCGAAATCGTCACTCGGCCGGTGATAGTCGTTATGAAGGCCGGTGAAAAAATGCAAAACCGGGATGTTCATTTGAAAAAAGGACTGGTGATCGCTAGGACCCATGCCTTCGGGAAGCCTTTGAATAGTGAATGCTAGCGAATCGTTGGCTTGGGTGATCATGTCATCGAATTCTTTTGCGGTACCGGTGCCGTAGATGGTCAGGTCGTTGTTGGTAAGTCTCCCGACCATATCCATATTGAGCATTGCCACGGTATTTTCGAGTTCAAAGCGAGGGTGTTCGACGTAGTGTTGGCTGCCCAGGAGTCCGCGTTCTTCTCCAGAAAATGCGATAAACACGAGTGTTCTGCGCGGCGTTTCGGGGGGCAGTTTTTTCGCGAGGAGAGCAAGTTGTCGAGCCGCTTCGAGGAGGCATACGGTGCCTGAGGCATTGTCATCCGCACCATTGTGCACGGCGATCGTGCCGGGTGCGAGGGAACCCATGCCGCCCATCCCGACGTGATCGAAGTGCGCACCGAGGACTACATATTCGGTCTCCAATGGGCCTTGCCCTGTCAATACGCCGACGACGTTCATCGAGGGGAGTTTCGTCAATTTGACTCCGCCGTGGGCTTTCCAATCGGTCAGTTCAAACGATTGGGGTTTCAGTTGTGCATCGATTTGCGATTCGATTTCCCGGAGCGAGCGACCGGTTTCTTTCAACCAAGATTCGACGTCGCTCCTTTTAACGAAGAGCGTGGGGACTTGGTCTTTTGTGGCCGCGGTGCCGCTCCCGGAAGCAGGCAGGAGCGTATCTGGGTTGGCTTGATCGGATTGTTGGTCGTTGACGAACAGCATGGCAGCGACGCCATGTTTTGCTGCATTGATCTGCTTGGTGGTGAATAGCGCGTGTTGGCTCGGTTTGATCCCGTCAAATGGGCTGCTCGGGTCATTCAATTGCGGTTCTTTTCGGACGACAATCACGACCTTTCCCTTTACGTCGATACCTGCGAAGTCATCGTACTGGAGGTTGTCTTGTGCGGCGGTAATGCCGTAGCCAGCGAAGACAATCGAGCCGCTGAATTCTCCATTGCTGCCGATCGTTTGTGGTTGAAACTGTTTGGTCAAGGTGAGATGCACCGTTTCGCCCGAGGGCTTCTCAATCGTGAGCTTGTTGTATTCGGGCGAGGCGAATAGGGTTCCTCCTGGCAAGTAGAATTCTTGAAAAGGCTTCCCATCGAACAACTCTGTTTTGAGCCCCAGTTCTTGCCACCGTTGGGCGATGAAGTTGGCGGCAAGTTTGAGTCCCGGGGTTTCGGCAGCCCGCCCTTGAAGTTCGTCGGAAGCCAAATACGTGATATCGGCCAAAAGTCTCGACTGTCCCTCGGACTCTCCGTTGGGCGATTTAGCCTTGGGCGTATTGTCGATCGGGTTGTCGGTCGGGTTGTCTTCGGCCCAGGATATCGAGGTTGCGGCAAGGCCAATCCAAGCGATCAAGAGGGATCGGGTTGCGAATCGAAATAGAGTAGCTGTCACCATGGAGTCCTGGGTCGGAGCAGTTTATCAAACCAATTCCACTGCGAGGACGGATCAGCCTCGAGAGAGATATCGTACTAAAAATGCTACGGGTGCGCCAGTATCGGGAACCGGAAGTTGGCTGAGGATAGCAAAACCGGAGGCTGGCGGCCTCCTTTTTGTCGGTGGTATCGGGAGGGGAACCGCAAATAAGCGGGGCTTGCAAAAAAAGGGCTGCGTTGACATTGGCTGATGGCCGAAGATACAATAGGGACCCAACCCTAGAGATTTGGTAACTGTACTTAAAGGTCGCTTTTAAGGCGATCCCCGCCCCTTTGGTAGCATTTCAATGCTGCATTCCAGTTTTCTGTTTGGAAGCGATAGTTGATGAACGAACTTTGGAAACTCAGCAAGCTTTTATTTGTTTTGCAACCTTTGCTGCTATCGTCGGGTGTGTTGGCGGCGGTCCGCGATGATGCGGAAGCGAATCGAACCGAACAGGCACGTTTTTTTGAAGCCAAGGTTCGGCCACTCTTGCTGGATCATTGTGTTCGCTGCCATGGGGATGAGAAACAAGAAGGGGGCTTGCGGCTCGACAGTCGAGAAGCGTTTATCAAGGGTGGTGAAAGCGGCAGGATCGTCGATACCGAATCTATGGCAGACAGTTTGATTCTGTCGGCGATCCACTACAAAGATCTCGAAATGCCTCCTTCGGGCAAATTGTCCGATGAAAAGATCCAAGTCATCGAGCAGTGGATTCATGACGGAAGTTATTGGCCCGCCAAAACGGAGTCGATTTCCTTGCGCAAGAAAGGCGAGAAAGGCTTCACCGAAGAGGACAAATCGTATTGGTTCTTTCAGCCCCACAAAGATGTCGTTCGATCGAGCACCGAGTCGTTGAGTGCGACGTCGACGGTTTCTTCCAAGGAACTGTCCGAGAGCGATCGTATCAACGTTCAGGTGGATCGGTTGGTGGAAGAAGAGCTTCGCGTCCACGGGTTGAGCTTTGCGGAGCAAGCGGACTCGATCGCTCTCTTTCGCCGAGTGTATCTGGATCTGGTCGGGGTCTCACCGACTCCGGCAGAGGTTGCTGACTTCTTGGCTGCACCGCGAAGCGACGTGGCTTACTCGCAGTTGGTCGATCGATTGCTTGACGATCCAAGATACGGTGAGCGATGGGGACGGTTTTGGCTCGACCTGGTTCGCTTTGCCGAGTCGGATGGTTACAAGCAGGATGATTTTCGCCCCACTGCCTATCGTTACCGCGACTACGTGATTCGCTCGTTTAACGAAGACAAACCGTACAGCGATTTTGTACGTGAGCAACTGGCAGGCGATGAAATCGATCCGAGCTCCATCGAGTGCAGGGACGCCAGTGGCTACTTGAGGCTATGGATCTACGAATACAATCAGCGAGACGTGACCGGTCAATGGACCGCGATTCTCAATGACTTGACCGACGTTACGGGCGAAGCCTTCATGGGTTTGGGGTTTGGATGCGCTCGCTGCCACGACCACAAGTTCGACCCGATTCTTCAAAAAGATTACTACCGCTTGCAAGCTTATTTTTCGGGCCTTATTCCTCGCGAGGATTTGCCGGCAGCGACCCAAGAGCAGATAGACCGCAATCAAGCGGATGAGAAAGCGTGGCGTGAAGCGGCTGGTCCGTTCCTCAACACGATCGAGTCGATCGAGGTCCCGGTTCGCGAAAAAGTCGTCCGATCCGCGATTGCCAAATTCCCGCCCGAGGTTCGGCCAGCATTGAGCAAGCCAGCGACGGAGAGGACCACGCGTGAAAAGCAGCTTGCGCATTTAGCTTCCCTACAGCAAGCTCGCGATGTCAAAGATATCAAATGGGACAAAGTGCTGCCCAACGAAAAGCACAAGGAGCTGCAGATTGCCAAAGAGTATCTTAAACAACTGCCTGCACCGAAGCCAGAAACGTTGCCCATTGCGCTCGCTGCGACCGATGCGGGGATGGAACCGGCCGAAGTGTATATTCCTGGAAAAAGTGGGCTCGGCCCGATTTTGCCAGGAGTTCCCTCGATCCTTTCGCCCGAGCCGATGCCCATTGTCCCGTTGGCCGATCGCAACTCGAGCGGTCGCCGGCTTGCGTTAGCCAATTGGATGATTGATCCCGCGAACCAGCTCACATGGCGTGTGATCGTGAATCGCGTTTGGCAGCAGCATTTTGGTCGCGGGATTGTGGTTAACGCGAGCGATTTTGGGCGGCTCACCGAACCGCCCACGCATCCCGAGCTTCTCGATTATTTGGCCAGCCAGTTCGCTCGCAACGGTGGACGTTTCAAGTCGCTCCATCGCTGGATTGTCACTAGCCGTACGTACCGTCAATCCGCTTATCCGTCCGATGCGACCGCCTCGCTGCAAATCGATCCCGACAATCGCTGGCTTTGGCGTTATTCGCCGCGACGGTTGGATGCGGAGCAAATTCGGGATTCGATCTTGACGGTTTCTGGTGAAATCAAGCCGATGCATTCCGGCAACTCATTGGACCCGTCGAAGCCCGTGCGATCGATTTTTGTGCGGGCAATGCGCAATTCGCAAGATCGATTCTTGTCGCTATTCGACTCTCCCGACGGGAGCACTTCGTCGGCCAAGCGCAATGCGACGACGACTCCATTGCAGTCCCTCATGATGATGAATTCGGATTGGGTAAACGCGCGGGCTGAGAGCATGGCCAAACAAATTGTTTCTCAGAAGTCCTCGCCGAGAGATTCGGTGGTGGAGGCATTTACTCGCGTGTCCCTCAGGTCTCCGTCCGAGTCCGAGATAGACTCGGCGCTGACGTTTCTTGGTGCGAGCGAGTCTGCAGCTCGCGACGCTGCGGGGAACAGTGATAAACAAGACTGGCGTGGTTTGTTCGTGGACTATTGCCACGTATTGATCAATTCGAATTCCTTCCTCCATTTGGAATAACGAGCTTTCGGCATGCAATCCAATCACCCCACACCACGCGGTAGCGGTTACCTCGATCGCCGAGATATGTTGCGACAGGCGGGCGCGGGCTTTGGTTCGTTGGCGCTGGCGTCGTTGATGCCCGACTTGGTCGGCGCGGGGGAGCGAACGCAGGGCATTTCCAAAGGCCCGCACCACAATCCCACGGCCAAGAACGTCATTTTCTTGTTTATGGAAGGTGGCCCAAGTCATATCGATCTCTTTGACCCGAAGCCGGAACTTGAAAAATTGGCCGGGAAGCCGTTGCCTGAGAGTTTTGGTCCCATCATTACGCCCATGGGGGAATACGATGCGCCGCTGATGCCCAGCAAGCGAAAATGGGCGCAGCACGGCGAGAGTGGACTATGGGTTTCCGATTGGTTGCCGCATACCGCCAAGCACGCGGATGATCTGGCCGTCATTCGCTCGTGTTGGGGCAATGGGCTCAACCATTCCAATGGCGTTTGCCAAATGAATTCAGGATCCATTCTCGGTGGTCGACCTTCGTTGGGCAGTTGGGTCAACTATGGACTCGGAACCGCCAACGAAAATCTCCCTGCCTTTGTCGTCATTGAGGATGGAGATGGCCACGTTATTAATGGCCCTCGGAACTGGTCGTCTGGCTTCATGCCGGCAAGCTATCAAGGGATCGCGCTCAATGGATCCAAAGCGCCGATCGACTTTTTAAAGACACCTGAGAAGGTGGGTGCCGAGCGGCAGTCTGCAAAACTTCGGCTCTTGAACGAACTCAACAAACAGCACTTGGCCAATCGTTCCATCGACTCAGAATTGGAAGCTCGCATCCATTCCTATGAGTTGGCATTTAGAATGCAGGCGCAAGCGCCCGAAGCGGTCGATCTATCGCAGGAGTCAGAACGGACCCAATCGATGTATGGTATCGATGATAAGGAGACCGCGTCGTTTGGCAAAAACTGCTTGCTCGCCCGACGGCTCGTTGAGCGGGGCGTCCGATTTGTGCAGCTCTATCACGGCGCGGGGAGCAAGTGGGATTCGCACTCAGCCATTGAAAAGAATCACGGCAAGATGTGCCTTACCAGCGACAAGCCGGTCGCAGGCTTGCTCCAAGATCTCAAGGAACGCGGCCTGTTGGACAGCACCTTGGTCGTTTGGGGCGGCGAATTCGGACGAACCCCGATGAGCGAAAAAGGAGATGGCCGCGATCACAACGCTTATGGATTTACGATGTGGATGGCGGGTGGTGGCGTCCGCGGCGGGCAGACGATCGGTAGGACGGACGAGATTGGATTGCACGCGATTGAGGACCGGTTGCATGTGCATGATTTGCACGCGACCATTCTTCACATGCTGGGTGTTGACCATTGGAAACTGGTCTACGCGCATCAAGGGAGACCCGAGCGAGCGACCCAGAACGAAGGCAACGTGTGCAAGAAATTGCTGAGCTCTGCTTAGGCGAGCGTCGGCCTGAAAACTACCAGCCGTAGTTTGGGACCATTGTCCCGAACGAACCAACGGACGGGACAGAGGTCCCATCCTACGGTGGTATTGCTTAGCCGAGCAGGTCTTTCATCACATTGCCGGCAACATCGGTCAAACGATAATCGCGACCTTCGTGACGGTAGATAAGCTTTTTATGGTCGACCCCTAGCTGATGCAAAAGGGTCGCGTGCAAATCGTGAACATGCACAGGATCGCGAGTGATGTTGTAGCCGAACTCATCGGTTTCTCCGTGGACATAGCCCTTTTTCAAACCACCACCGGCCATCCAGATGGTGAAGCAGCGGGGGTGGTGGTCGCGGCCAAAGTTATCCGGTTTGATATCACCTTGGCTGTACGACGTGCGGCCAAATTCGCCACCCCACACGACGATGGTATCTTCCAGCAACCCGCGTTGTTTGAGGTCGAGAAGCAAGGCTGCGGACGCTTGGTCCGTTTCTTTGCATTTCGTCGGAAGGCCTTTGGGCAAATCGCCGTGATGATCCCAATCGCGATGGCAGAGTTGGATGAAACGAACGCCGCGTTCCACTAAGCGTCGCGCGAGCAAGCAATTGTTTGCAAAGGAGGGTTTTCCTGGGGTAGCTCCGTAGGAATCGAGAGTGGCCTGGGATTCCTTGCTGATGTCAGCCAATTCGGGAACGCTTGTTTGCATTCGAAACGCCAATTCGTAGTTTTCGATTTGAGCGGCGATGGCGGGATCGCCAATGTCGGCCAATGCGATTCGATTGAGTTCATTGGTTGCGTCGAGCAATTCGCGTCGCGTCTGGCTGGTGACTCCGGGGGGATTGGAAACAAACAATACTGGATCGCCGGCGTTTCGAAACTGAACGCCTCCAAACTGCGCGGGTAGGAACCCATTGCCCCAATAGCGGGTTTGAAGTGTTTGGCCGCCGCCACCGCTGGTTAGGACAACGAAGGCGGGCAGGTCGGAATTGGTGCAGCCCAATCCGTACGACAGCCAAGCTCCCATGGTTGGACGGCCGGGCTGTTGATTGCCGGTTGCAAAGAACGTGACCGCCGGATCGTGATTGATGGGATCGGTGTTCATCGATCGAACAAAAGTGCATTCGTCGACGACCTTCGAGAGGAAGGGCAAAAGTTCGGAGACATCCATGCCCACGTTTCCATGCTTGGCGAACTTAAAGGGAGAACCGACGCAGAAGAGGTTCTTTTGTCCGCTGGTCATGGTGGTGATACGTTGGCCTTTGCGAACGCTTTCCGGCAGGTCTTGGCCGGTCATTTGGTTCAGCGTTGGTTTGGGATCAAACAGATCCAATTGCGAGGGCGCACCGGACATGAACAAATAGATGATCCGTTTTGCTTTGGGTGCAAAATGAAGTTGTTTCATCGCGCCTGGAACCGCGAGTGGATTGTTCGCGCTGGCTTGCAACGGATCGCCTGCGAACGCGCTGGGGTTCAAAAGGGAGGCCAGTGCGATCGTGCCCAACCCAGTGGAACTGTCTCGCAAAAAAATGCGTCGATCGACCTGGGACGCGGCGGGATGGATCGAATGGGGAGGCAATGGTTTTACACGCATGATTTTGATTTATCCAAGGAACGATAGACTAACCGCATGCCTTTTATCGATGGGGCACACGGTTAATTGGAGATCGTCTCGTTTAAGTTAAGTAGCACGTTGCAGACGGCAGTCCAAGCAGCCGTCTCGCCGGCGGGGAGGTTCTCGGGTTTTGCCAAATCGCCTACCGCAACCAGTTTCTTTGCAGCTTCCGGGTTGTTTCGATAGGTGTTCTGCTGTTGTTCGAGCATTCGGCTCAGGATCGCACGCTCCTTGGCGGAGGGGAGTCGCGACAGGGTAAGCCGCCAAGCGAATTCCAATCGTGCTTCGTCATTGAGTTCGGGTTGAGCGAGGACGCGTTGGGCCATCGCGCGCGCGGCTTCCACAAAGACTGGGTCGTTCATCAGAACAAGCGACTGGAGTGGAGTGCTGGTCTTGGCCCGTTGCGAAAGGCAAAATTCGCGGGTGGGTGCGTCCAACGTAACAAAGGAAGGATACACCGTCGACCGTCGCCAGTAGACATACAAACCTCGGCGGTACAGATCGGCTCCCTGCGACTTTTCGTATTTGTAGCCGCTCATTTCATTGATCTCCCAAGTTCCGTCGGGTTGGGATGGTTTGATGCTCTTGCCTCCGATCTTGGGGTTGAGAATCCCTGCGATGGCGAGGGCGTTGTCGCGAAGCAGTTCCGCGTCCAAGCGTTGTCTGGGGCCTCTGGCCAACAATCTATTCTCTTGATCGCGGGCTAGCAGAGGGGCGGGCACTTGTGCGGTTTGTTGGTAGGTGGCGCTGAGTACGATTTGTTTGAGAACGCGTTTGGTATCCCAATCTCGCATCAAGTCCGCAGCGAGCCAATCGAGCAGTTCGGGATGCGAGGGGCGGTCCCCTTGGGAGCCAAAATCGCTCAGCGTTTTGACAATTCCTGTTCCCATGAGCATCGACCACCATCGATTGATCGTAACGCGGGCCGTCAGCGGGTGCTCGCGAGCGACGAGCCACTGGGCGAGGTCGAGTCTATTGAGTGGTTTGGTGTCGGAGCGTTTGGCAACCTGCGGCAAGAAAGCGGGGACAGCCGCCTCAACTTTAGGTCCATCCTGGTCGTAGTTACCTCGTACCTTGATGAATGTTTCGCGCGGCTTTTCGAGTTCCGACATGACCATGGTATTGGGAAGCGAACGCTCGTAGTCCTCTTTGATCTTGCGCTGGTCGTTGACTCGCTTTTGCAAGGCAGCCAGCTCAGGGACCTGAGTTTGTTGAAAGGTTTTTTCGATTTGCTCCTTTTGTTTCTGGGTTCGATCGGCTTGTGCGATGGCGATCACTTTGCCTATTTCCGACATCGCGATCGCGTGGACTTCGTCGGCCGCGAGTTGCCGGTTGTGAACGCAAAGGTCATCGATCGACCCGTTAAAGGGCGTGCTTGCGTTTCCACGCCGTCCGATACTGAAGGGCGTTTGGGTCACAATGGAGCCTGCGAGGGCATCTTTTTTGATGATGGTTTTGGCGAGCAGGCCGTTGATGTATAGTTTCAATCCCTCGGCTTTGCCCGACCCGTCGTAGGTGATGGCCAGGTGGGTGAATGTTTTGGCTGGGAGTTCCTCTTCGGCTTGAATATGGATCACATCGTCCGGCCATCGATGGATCAAATGGACGCTCGGCTTGAGTCCGTGAAACTCGACATCCCAGCCTCGCGCGCCGTTTTGGTCGTCCATTTTTCCGAACGGTGCTCCGCCTGGGGCTTGCACCGACAGGAAGCAACTGACGCTAAAGGACTGGTCTTTTTCGAAAGCGATTTGTTCGCCGTATTCGAACCATGCCTTGCTGCCCGTTTGAAACCCCTTTCCGACGACCCCTTCCACGAAGCGAACTTCGCCCTTGGGGACCGCAACGATGGGTTTGCCTTCTGCGGTGAGCCCATCTCCGTTTTCGTCCAAGGCGAATGATGCGGCGGGCTGTGCTCTTTGGGTAGCAACGCTAGCCGCCCCCAACTCTTTTTCCCAGACCTTTTGCCTTTCAGGGAGGGCCTTTGAGAGCTCAGCGAGTTGGTTTTGAGCTGCGCTCAAGTCGGTCTCGTATCGAGCAAGCTGCTGTTCTTCTTGAGCAGAAGCAACGCGTAAGAAAGGCATGGGGTTTCGATCGCGAACGCCGTCTTTTCCGTTTTCCGGCACATTGTTAAAGAATGCGTAGAGATTGTAGAAATCCGCTTGGGTAATCGGATCGTATTTGTGATCGTGGCATTGAGCGCATGCGACGGTCATGCCCAACCAAGTGACTCCGGTTGTCGCGACGCGATCGACGACATAGAGATTGCGGTACTCGGCGTCGATGAGTCCACCTTCATCGCTTGTCATGACGTTTCGGTGAAAGCCGCTTGCTACCTTTTGCTGGACGGTAGCATTGGGCAGTAGGTCGCCTGCAATTTGTTCGACCGTGAACCGATCAAAAGGCATGTTTGTATTGAACGCGTTGATCACCCACTCTCTCCAAAGCCACATGTCTCGGAGCGAGTCGTTGTGATAACCGCTGGTATCTCCGTAGCGAGCGAGATCGAGCCAAGGCATCGCGAGTCTTTCGCCATAATGGGGACTGCTCAAGAGTCGGTCCACTACGGTTTCGAATGCTTTGGGAGAAGAGTCATTGAGAAAGTCTTGGACCTCTTGGATAGTGGGAGGAATTCCGGTCAAGTCGAGCGAAGCGCGCCGGATCAATTTTTCTTTCGTTTCCCGGGGCGATTGGGAGAGCCCTTCTGCATGCAGTTTCGCCAACACAAATGCATCGATCGGGTTGTCGATGGTACCTGGCGCAACATTCTCGGTGGGGACAGGAGGTGCAACAATGGTTTCAAAGGACCAATGATTCGCCCAGGGCGCACCCTCAGAGACCCACTGGGTTAATATTCGTATTTGCGAGGGCGAAAGCGGTTTGCCATCGGGCGGAGGCATGAGTTCGTCCGGATCGAGCGAGCCGATGCGTCGGATGATTTCACTTTTGCCAACATCGCCTGGTGTTACAGGAACAGAGCCCGACTCGAGTTGGGCATATACCGATTCCTTTCGGTCCATCCGCAGTCCTGCTTTGAGTTTGCCCGCATCGGGCCCGTGGCAGGTAAAGCAGTGTTCCGAGAGGATCGGTCGCACGTCACGGTCAAAGTCGATCTTTTGCGCGACGGCGATTTGGGAGAAAAACACTATCGACAAAAGTACGGTGAATGGCAACGAGGGCCAAAAACCACAACTCGAAGCACGAGTGTGCGGATGGGAGTGCCCATCGCTTAGGCTTCGAGAGGCTTTGGTCGGCAGATTAGAAAAGAAGAAAACGAAAGGCGGGGCCGATAGCAAAGGGCCTATCGGGGAGGGTTGGTGCGGGATCATTCTGGCGAAGTCATATACGGGCAATGTCGTTTACGGGCCGTGTCATTTCGTGGCAATTTCATTTCGTGGCTGAAGAACGTTTGGGGAGAACCCAATTCTTCCGTGGGTAATGGCAGGTATAACCGCCGGGATTTCGGACCAGGTAGTCTTGATGTTCTGGTTCTGCTTCCCAGAAGTCTTTTGCCCGCTCGACTTCGGTGACCACTTTTCCGGGCCAAATACCGGCGGCATTGACATCCTCGATCGTATCGAGAGCGATTCGTTTTTGTTCGTCGCTGGTGTAAAAGATCGCAGAGCGGTACGAAGCTCCGTTGTCGTTCCCTTGCCGATCTTTGGTCGTTGGGTCGTGGATTTGGAAGAAGAATTCCAGCATCTTGCGGTAGTCTGTTTTGGCGGGATCAAAGAGCACTTCGATGGCTTCTGCGTGAGTGCCGTGGTTGCGATAGGTGGCGTTCTTGACATCGCCGCCGGTGTATCCCACGCGGGTAGAAACGACGCCGGGCTGCTTGCGAATCAGGTCTTCCATGCCCCAGAAACAACCGCCCGCCAAAACGGCTTTTTCAAGCTTTATTTTGGACGCTTGGGGGCCCTCGGCTTTGGAATCGCTTGCGATCGGAGATGGTGTTTGCGCGTTTCCGACCATGGACATGCAAGCCACGTTCCAGGCGAAAAGACCAACGAGCAATGCCGAAAAACTCATTTTTTTATCCATGGTTTGTCTCATGAGTGAAGCGATTCTTGGTGGGAGTGAAAGCGGGGACGTACGAACGGCCATGATCGTACCGTTTGAGGTTCGTTGAAGTATAGTCCCAGATTGGGAGGCGGGTAGGGTTTGGCAACTAGAGCTTGAACGCCTCGTCGGCCGACTGTTCATTATAGAGAGGCATGTAGCGATAGTACACCTCGAGAATCATAGTGCCCATACAAGTGGTGTAAAACCTGCCCCCACTATCGGTGCTGTGACCATCGTCCCAATACCAGCTCCCGGCTGCGTGGCCGGTGTTGACTTGGGTGGCTAAAAGCTGATCTCGCATTTTGACGTTCCAGGTTTCCCATTCCTTGCCACCGTATTGTTTAAGTACTTGGGTGGCATAGTAGTTGTAGTAGGTACCGGTCTTGCTCGGTCCGGCCTTGCTAAACTTTTCCACCGCGGCCTTGATGGACGGATGTTCTTTTGACATGCCCGAGTACATCCGGCAAAGGACAGCGCATGCGGTGCAGCTTTGGTTGTACTTGGCCCCCTTGCCTTTGGAATTGAAGTCGTAGTGGTAGCTGGCACCGTCATCGAAGGCCATTTGGTCCAGGAAGAAGTTGGCTTTGCGAACGACATCGATATCGACCATAAAGCCGCTCATTGCTCCGCTTTTGAGGGCCATCATTTGCCAACCCACGACCGAAGTGTCGCCGAGTCCGTTGGGCGCATAATGCCACCCGCCCGTCGAGGCGTTTTGGGCAGAACGAAGGAAGTTCAGGCCGGCTTGGGCCGCATCTCGCAGGGCTGGGTCTTTGGTCATCCCATAAGCCTCGCACATCGCAATGGTCGCGATGCCATGCGCGTACATGTCATCGAATCCTTTGAATCCCGAACCGGCATACCAGGACCCTTCTCCTTTTTGAAATTTCATGTTGTTGATGAGGAAACTGAGGCCCTTGAAGACCGTATCCTTGTATTCGCCCTCTAGGTGCGTTTGTCCAGCGCCCAGAAAACACATGAGGGCTAAACCGGTTGCGGCATTGAGGCTGCCCAGGCGTTCGCCCGGGTGGTCGCATTTGCCTTTGCAAACGAGGCTGTGGGCCAGTGTCCAAGCTCCCGATTGCGGGTCCTGGTGCGCTGCAAGCCACTTCAAGGCCATCGATACCGCTTTCTCGGTATCGCTCGATCCGCCAAATTTGCTCAACAGATCTCGTTTTGTTTCTTTCGAGCGGCTGTTCAGACCAGCCCGCATGGCAGCGTTGGCCTGAGCGGTACTCCCATTCTTGGGAATCAAACTCTGAGTCAAGCTAGGGATGGAGACCGCCGGCATGTTGGCAGCGATCACATCCGAATAGTTCACGTCGACAACAGCCTCCGAGATTGCGGGTTCAACGGTCGGCGATTGCGAGGGCGCCTCATCGCTTTCGGTCGAAACCAGTTCTGCCGCGATCGAATCCTCCATAGCAAGGTCTTCCGCATCGCTTGTCGATTCGGTCGAAACCAGCATCATTCGCAGCTCGTTTCGGATCGGCTCCAGATTCCACGCGGCCAAGACCAAGATGACGGCAACGTGGACCAACATGCTGATCATCCAGCTTGGGACCGTGGTCCACAACCACCGACGCATCGCCGGCACGCTGGGAGCTGGGTCCGGCAAAGCTTCCACAAATTCCTCGGTAGGAGTGGCAACGCCAGGCGTCTTGGCGGGTTGGGAGCCGGCAGAAGGCCTTTCTAGTTTGCCGGAGGGCAACGGAGTTTTGCCTGAGGGCACTGGGGCAGCGGCGACCCCTGGCTGCGAAAAGTCGGGGAGCCCGAGGTTGAAACCACCTTCGTCGTTGCGAGTTCCAGACATGACAAGCTGATTTGGTTGTAGATGAGATTACACCGAGCAATCTATCCTAGTGCTTGCGAGAACTTTTTTGTACTCTAGTATCTCACCAACGGATGGGTTTCCGTCCAAATTCTAGATTTGCGCCGTTTTAGAAGGCGTTCCTGCCCTGAGGGTCTGGGCTAACGTGACAAGCTGCTTCATCCCATCGCAATACGACGAGTAAATGATCTTGGGCCGCAGTCGATCCGTCAGCGTACGCCCCCCTACCAACAGAACAATTCCCTTGGGCAGTCGCTTTGCAAAATCAGCGTATTCCTCGAGAAACGGTTCCTCTTCTTCCACATGCGAGATACTCAACCAAAACACCTTGGGCATGTGTTTTCTGGCCGCAGATAGCAAACTGGAAAACGGAATATTGGAACCCAAGTTCGCTGTCCTCCAACCTTGCTCACGAAATACCATTTCGGACAAGAGGCTGCCAAGCCGGTAAGGGTCGCCCGGCGGAGTCCCGCCCATCGCCAACGGCGCTATTCCACTTGGCTCCGGCATGAGTCTGCGAAGTTCGTGAATCAGTCGCACGATGATTTCACACGCATGCCTTTCCTGGTAGATGTCCACGCTGCCTTGCTTCCATTTTTCGCCAATGGATTGAAAGACTGGACAAATCAAATCGTCGGCCAATGTCGAAAGTCCTCCCTGGGTTGAGAACCAGGAGCAAACGATGCGTCGGCATGCCGCTTCCGATCCCGCGACAAGGGATTTCTCAAGCTGCTCCCGCACCTCCAACAAATTGAGCGGCAAAGCGAAG
>JANODW010000327.1:0-2551 GCA_031412875.1 Pirellula sp.
GGGGCCACCGCAATTTTTTCGATGATCAACTGCGATGAAGAACCATTCTCGCTGTTGGAAAGCTGGTACTCCCGCCGGTGAGACGAATCGCGCACGTAGTTGGAGGCGATGTTGTTGGCGATTCGATACAACCAAGTCGTAAACTTGGCCGTGGGCAAATAAGTCTTTCTGGCTTTGTACACTCGCAGAAACACGTCTTGAGCCAAATCTTCGGCCTGCTGAATGTTGCTTACCCAACCCTGCATAAACCGCTGAATCTTTCCTTGATGCCGGTCGATCAGCATCTCAAAAGCCATCGCATCGTCGTCCCGAACGCGCAGCATCAACGCCACATCCGGGTCGGCTGCTGCATTTTCAAGAGGGGTCGGCGAATTGGACAAAGTAATCTACAAAGCAAAAAGGTACGTAGCTGTTCCATTCCAACCCAAACGGAGCAAGAAAGTTTTGTCGACAAATCGAAACTTTGCTCACCCTGGTTATATGATAGCGGTTCCTGCTACATCAAGGCATTGATTCGCAGAATGTGCCCGTCCGGGTGCTTCAGCCTAAACTCTCTAGACCCCCAAGGCTGGTCGGTGATCGGCAATACGACCTCCATCCCATTTTCCACCGCTGCCTGATGCAGTTTTTCCAAGTCTTGAACGGATGAAGCCCAAACGCTTATCCAATTCCCTCCACTTTCATCGTCGTTGGAATCGACATGCATGGGCCAAGCCCCGCCGCGCGAACCCTGCGCATTCAAACAAAGAAAAATCTGGACTTTTCCGCTCCCAACCCCTGCGAAATCCGCAATCCCATTGTCATCGCGGTCCCTCATGTCCTCGATGACGCCGCCGCTGTTCCAAGTGAAGGTGCGTTGCCAACCGATTTTTTCAAACCATTCAATGCTCTCAGGAACATTGGATACGTTCAAGATCGGTGTGATGAACTCAATCTGCGGAAGCAAAACGGACTCCTGAAATTAAAAAAAGATAGGTTTCTTCCCGACCCGAATCGACAAAGTAGTTTGGGACCATTGGCCCGAACGAACAAACAGACGGAACAAAGGTTCCAGATTGGCCATCGTGAGAGGAAGCCGACGCCATCAATTATTCTGAAGTCGAGCAGAAAAGTCTCCGAAACGGAGCGAAATTGTTTTGTTTTTCGCAATCGCCCATGAAAGGTGGCTTGCAATTTTGTTGATTTTTCGGAGTTGACTTTCGAGACCTGCGCGCTACGATCCCGAGCGTATTGCGAAGCCAAGCCAGAATTGCTCCCCGTTCCGATAGGAGATCCCAACTGTGATTAGACGATCTTTTTTGAAAACTGCAGCGGCCGCGGTGGGAGCCGGGTTCGTTGCGAACCCCTTGAGAGGGGACGAGCAATTGTGGCAAAATTGGCGAGGCCCCAACCGAGACAGCATGCTGACGGGCGCTGTGTGGCCGGAATCCCTTGACGAAAAAAACCTCCGTGCGACGTGGTCCAAGGCATTCGGGGACAGCTACTCGGGACCTGTCTTTACCACCAAGAGTGTCTTTACGACCGAAAGCAACGCCGGGAAAGAAAGGGTCTTTAGCCTGGCACGGTCCGATGGTCAGGTCCAATGGCAATACGAATGGGACGGCTCGATGACAGTCCCCTTTTTCGCGGCCAGAAACGGAAGCTGGATTCGTTCGACCCCCGCAACCGACGGCAAAAGCGTATTCGTTGGAGGCATTCGCGACGTTTTGGTCTCCTTGGACTGCGAAACCGGCTCGGAACGATGGCGCGTCGACTTCGGAAAGATCGCGGGGAAGATTCCCGATTTTGGCATGGCCTGCTCTCCGCTGGTCGATGGGTCGTTTTTATACGTGCAAGCGGGCAAAGGGGTGAGCAAAGTCAACACTTCAGATGGCTCGGTCGTGTGGAGCGCGCTGGGGGACAACGGTGACATGATGAGCAGCGGCGCATTCTCCTCTCCAGTCATTCAGACACTCAACGGGAAACGCCAACTGAACGTTCAAACACGCACCAAACTTGCCGGCCTGGACCTTGAAACCGGCAAGCCCGATTGGACACACGAAGTGGCTGCGTTTCGCGGGATGAACATCTTAACGCCGACCCTTTGGGACAACGCGATTTTCACAAGCAGTTATGGCGGACGCTCGATGCTGTTGGATGTTCCGAACAACGCATCGACCAATGTGCGTTGGGATAACAAACTAGAAGCCTACATGTCTTCGCCCGTTGTCATCGACCACTACCTCTACATGCATCTGAGGAACAAACGCTTTGCATGCATCGATTTGAAAACCGGCCAAGAGCTCTGGACGACGAGCCCCTTCGGCGAGTACTGGAGCATGGTTTCCAACGGCAAGCAAATCCTTGCTTTGGATCAAACCGGACAACTGAGATTGATCACGCACGACCCGACCAAATTCAAACTGGTAGCGGAAAGAAAAGTTGCCGACGAAGAAGCTTGGGCGCATCTCGCTGTCTCTGGAAATCAAGTCGCCATCCGCTCACAGAAAAAACTGACGCTATTTGATTGGAAGGCATAAGACGAACAGAAAGGCAAATAGTCGCCTTTTGC
>JANODW010000328.1:0-6999 GCA_031412875.1 Pirellula sp.
AAATCGTTTCACTCGTAAGTATCTAACTTTGGCGGCAGCATCCGCAGAAGGATACACTGACGAAATTAGCCTTCGAGGGATTGTCACCGAGGCGAGTGTACGGAAAAACAGCTTCGAACTTCAAGTACTTGGTCTAGTAATTCGAGGTCCCATTTCCCCGGAGCACATGGAAACTATTCTTGATGCATTGAAGAAAGGCACATCTGGAATTGGCGTTTCAGTTCAAGGCATCGGACGATTCAACCGCAAGGGCCAGCTCAGTTCTTTAGAATCTATAGAACATGTCAGCATGCTCGACCCGATGGATGTCGGTGCACGGCTGGACGAATTTCGGTCGTTGCGCAAAGGATGGTTCGAAGGCAGAGGCGTCGCTCCATCAGCCTCCGAACTCGATTGGCTCACCGACGCTTTCGACGCCAACTATTCAGTCGCATTACCATCACCTTATCTGTTTCCAACTGCCGAAGGTGGTGTTCTCGCGGAATGGACGGCTGGGCCATGGGAGATTTCTCTAGACATCGAGCTTCCGGGCCGCAAAGCCTATTGGCACGCTCTAAACGTGCAGACGGATATCGACAACGAACGAGAATTGGATCTAAGGCAAGCTTCCGATTGGAAATGGCTATCAGGCGAGTTAGCAAAATTGCTTGAAGTTGATATCTAGTGAATAGCCAAACACTACTTCTTCGACAAATCCATCCGTCGTTTGTCCGACTGATACGACATTTTTCACGTTCCGCCAATGGTTTAAATGATTTCCGTATCCTACCGAGTTCGTGAAGAGATATCGGTGCGATCGAAACGTTGCATGACCACGACGGCATGGTCGCCTTTTGCTCCGCAAAAGTAGCGTCACCCCTGATCGTCCGCCTCGCCTCCCGCCAATCACAGACCATCTGCTTTCAAGCCGCAAAGCTAGTGTCTTGAGTTGGATGTAATGTTTTTCTCTTTGGGTGCAAATTGTACTACCGCATTCTGGGAGGGCCGTTACGCTAAATGAAGAAAGGCACCCTACGAAGCTTAGCTCCGTTGAGCGCACAGACCCGGCAGATCGTCGCTGGAGGGCTGGCTGGGATCGACACGCAGATTGCTGATATCGACACCGGAGGGCTTGCGCCCTGCCGCTTCTGTTTTCGTTTCGCATGCAAGTGGAACGGCGTGAGGCGTCCGGTGTCGTTATCAGTTCCCAAGCGACAAAGAAACGAAAAAACCCCGTAAATCTATTAGGATCTACAGGGTTTTCGCTAATCGGGCCGGCGGGATTCGAACCCACGACCTCTACCACCCCAAGGTAGCGCGCTAGCCAGGCTGCGCTACGGCCCGATTTTACTCTGGATCGACGTTGTCGTCGCTCCAGAGCGGTCGAAGTGTACTCCATTTCGGACTTCTCGCCAAGGATCTATTCGGATTCGTCTCGCGAATCCTACCCACCAGCCTTACCTCCCATGCTTTCTTACCGCTTGTGCTTTCACCCTGTTTTGCTTATCAACAACGTCCCTATCCCGTTTTTTCGCCGATCTCCTACTCCTGTCTTATGACTCCCCAAAACGCAATTGCTCCTCCTACCCAGGAATCCGTCGCTAAACCCATCGCCCTTGCTCTCGCTATCTCCGAAGCTCAAGTTTCTGCCACTATCGAACTCCTCGACGCTGGGAATACCATCCCGTTTATCGCTCGCTATCGAAAAGAAGCCACGCAGGGACTCGATGAAATGGTTCTCCGAGCTATCGAAGATGCTCTCGATAAAGCTCGCGAACTCGCCGCACGGAAAAAAACCGTCCTCAAAACAATCGACGAGCAAGGAAAACTCACCGACGCATTGCGAAAACAAATCGCCGATTGCTCCGATTTGCAAACACTCGAAGCCATCTACCTTCCTTTCAAACCCAAACGCCGCACCCGCGCTACCGTCGCTCGCGAACGCGGTTTGCAACCCCTCGCCGACTTGCTGCTCCAACAAAAAACTCTTGGACAACCCAAAACATCCATTCTTCAACGCTACATCAATCCTCAACTCGAAGTTCCCGACTCGGAGTCCGCTCTGCTTGGAGCTCTCGATATCGTCGCCGAAACATGGGCGGAGCAGGCGGCAACACGTTCCTGGCTCGCTCGGGAAGCCATGACCCGCGGTCGTATCACATCGCAAGTCAAACGGGGCAAAAAAGAAGAAGCGACGAAGTTCGAAATGTACCACGAGTTTAGCGAACCAGTCGCAAAAATCCCCTCCCATCGACTGCTTGCTATGCTTCGCGGGGAAACCGATGGGATGCTCCGTATCGGCATCGATGTCGATAAAGAACAATGCGTCTCCCATTTGAAACACCAACTCGTTACCAATCGACAATTCGAGTTCTTCGGCGATCTGCTCAACGCCGTGGAAGACTGCTGCGATCGTTTGCTGTTGCCTGCTACCGAAACAACCGTCCTGCAAACACTCAAAGAAAAAGCCGACGAAGAGGCCATCGCCGTCTTCGGCAAGAATCTCCGTGAACTCTTGATGTCCCCGCCTGCTGGACCCAAAGTTACTATCGGTATCGACCCCGGCTTTCGAACCGGTTGCAAAGTCGCTGTCGTCGATGGAACCGGTAAGTTCCTTACCAATACCACCATCTACCCAACCCCACCGCAAAACGATACCGACGGCTCCGCAAAAGTGCTTCTCGGATTGATCCAAAAATACAGTGTCGAACTCATCGCTATCGGCAACGGAACAGCCTCTCGCGAAACCGATGTTTTCGTCGCAGGACTGTTGCGTCAAAACAATCTAAAAGTCATCAAGGTTCTCGTGAGCGAATCGGGCGCGTCTATCTACTCCGCAAGCGAACTGGCCGCTCGCGAATACCCCGATCTCGATCTAACCGTCCGAGGTGCCATCAGCATTGCACACCGATTGCAAGATCCCCTCGCAGAACTCGTTAAAGCCGATCCCAAGTCGATCGGCGTCGGCCAATACCAACACGATGTAAATCAAACGCTTCTGCGCAAACGGCTCGATCGCGAAGTCGAATCATGCGTTACCAGCGTAGGAGTCGATCTCAACATGGCGAGCGCCTCGCTGCTATCGCACGTCGCTGGTATCGGTCCCAAATTAGCCGAAAACATCGTTCACTATCGCGATGAAAATGGCCGATTCGAAACGCGATCGCAATTGCTCAAAGTTCCCAAGTTAGGAAGCAAAGCGTTCGAGCAAGCGGCCGGGTTCTTGCGGATTCGCGAAGGCAAGCAACCGTTGGACAACTCAGCCGTCCATCCCGAAAGCTACGGGATCGTGGAACGCATGGCGAAGCAACTGAAAGCCGATACCAAGTCGTTGGTGGGCAATCCGTCCCTCATGCAAAAGCTCGCACCCCAAGACTTCGTCGACGATCGTTTTGGTCTCCCAACGGTCTTGGACATCCTCAATGAGCTTGCCAAGCCAGGACGCGATCCACGCAGCGAGTTCCGCGTCGTTCAGTTCTCCGAGTCGGTCCAAACGATGCAAGATTTGAAACCCGGTATGGTTCTCGAAGGATGCATCACCAATGTGACGCATTTCGGCGCGTTTATCGATATCGGTGTCCATCAAGATGCCCTCATTCACATCTCGCAACTAGCAGACGTATATGTCAAGGACCCCAACGATGTCGTCGCCGTCGGTGACATCGTCCGTGTGAAGATTCTCGAAGTCGACATCGAGCGGAAACGCATCGCTGCAACAAAAAAGTTGTAGCCAAAGTTATCCGAATGCGAACAGGCAATGGGCCCGTTGAAAAACTGCCAAGTCGCACCCTACCTCAAGTGGCTAAAGGGTAGATTCGATCAAGAATCGATCGCATAGCTCCGCCACCCTACTCGCCACGCGATTGGCCTTCGACGCAACGGACAGGTCCAACGTCCCATCGATCACCCAGCGGACCCATTGCCAAATGGAAAGCCCGCTCGATACGTGGTGCAGCATCTTGCACTCGTCAAGCGATTCGATCGCATGCTCGCGATGTTCCCGGCTGTACGCCGCAAACGCATCTTTCCAAAGATCCCGTTGATCGCCGTCGAGCACTAGGACATTTGAGCTGGCGCGGTACGACACACTTCCGAAAAGCCTGATGAAGTCCCAAGCTGGCCAATCCAAGCGAGCCGCGCCGAGGTCCACGATCGCAGCAAATCGTTTGTGCCGATCCAGCAAAATGTTTTCACGCCACAAATCGCGAACGATCCAGTGGCATTCGCGCTCTTGCGCGCTGCAGATCGACAGGAATCGCCGCCAGTCCACCAGCCTCTCTAAAACGGTTGCGATGCAATGCTTCAACCGTTCCGACAAATCCTGTACCAAAAAAAACGGGTTGCGATCGATGGAGTTAAACAGTCCATGGTCCACCATCGCTAGCGACTTGAGCCGGTCGTCGAGCGAATGGGACCGCATGCGATGCTGCCCCAGGGGCTCGCCATTGCAATCCGACGTGCGGCGCGTCTGAGCATGGATGCGACCGAGTACCATAGCAAGATGCTGCACCAGATCTCGATCGACGTCGCGAGTTGACATCGACTCCCCCACAACCCAATCGGACAGTGTCCAGAGTTGATTTTCGTATGGCAACAAATCGGTGGTGGATCCCTCTATAGTTCGCCAACGATAGAGGTCTGGGAACGGCCTGGATCTGCTTGCGCCTAGGTTTTCCAAACTCCCCTCGTGCGCATCGAATCGGAGGTTCACATGAGACCAAAACGCGACCTTGGATGGCGAATCAAATCGGTTTGGCCAGCTTCGAATTGCAAAGGTCCCTTGCGATGTAGCCAAGCGAAAGATTTCGCAGTCGCTGAAACCGTTGGATCGCCACCGTTCGATTTCAAACCGGCTCTCCGTTTCGTCCACGGAACGCACAGCGGCAATCGCAAGAGTGTTCATCGAAGTGTCGTTGAGCATCGGCCGGAGCGATCGCGTGTGGGTTCGTATCTACACAGAGCTAGGCAAGTAGATCAGGGAGCTTCATCATGTTGGCGAGCGTATTCAGGAACGCGTCGGGATCATCTCGCCATGAGACGGTCGTGCCAACCTTGGTCGCAAGATTCTTGATTTGCACTTCACCCGCATCGAGTTCTTGCGAGCCGGCGACCAGGGCGATGCGGAACCCGCGTTGGTCCGCATATTTGAGTTGTTGTCCAAGTTTCTTTGCATCGGGATACACTTCGGTCGACCAACCTGCGCCGCGAACGATGGACGCTAGTTGAAAGTACTCGTTGATTCGGTCCGGATCAAACAACGGTATAAAGATGTCCGCAGAGGAGGCCGACTTGGGCAATTGTCCCAACTGTTCCAAAGCGGCCAGCAGTCGGTCCAAGCCCAGCGAGGCACCGATGCCCGGCAGGTGCTGTTTGGTGTAGAGTCCAGCCAAATTGTCATAGCGGCCGCCGCTGCAAACGCTGCCGATCGTAGGTAAGTCTTCTAGAATCGTTTCGAAGACAACGCCGGTATAGTAGTCCAGTCCTCGCGCGATGGAGACATCCAATTGATAAAAGCTATCTTCGACCCCCGCAGACTTCATCGCGCTACAGATGGTCTGCAGTCGTTCCACCCCCTGCTGGCCTACCTCGGAGCCGCTTAACAGCGATGCGAGTTTGCCGAGCACTTCCTCGGTCGACCCGCGGATGGAGGCAAACGTTAGAACTTGGTCGATCTGGGAATCCTTCAAGCCGGCCGCAAGCAATTCTTTTGAAACTTGCTCCGCGCCCACTTTTTCAATTTTGTCGAGAGCGCGAAGGACGGCCGTGCTGGACTGTTCCAAATCCATTTGTCCCAATAGCCCGGTGAGCACTTGGCGATTATTGATTCGAATTTTGAATCGGGCTATCCCAAGCGAGTGCATCAGCTCATGAATAACCAGCGCGGTTTCGATATCTGCTACCACTCCGGTCGTTCCAATGGTATCGAAATCGCACTGTACGAATTCTCGGTAACGACCTGCTTGGGGTGTCTCACCTCTCCAAACCGGTCCAATGTGATATCGTTTGAACGGTGTGCCCAACTCATGGATGTGCTGTGCCGCGAATCTAGCAAAGGGGACCGTCAAGTCGAATCGCATGCCGACAGCTCGCCCTCCCGCATCGGTGAAATGGTACATCTGCCGATCGGTTTCCTCCGATCCCTTGCCCGTGAGCACTTCTAGATACTCAAGGGCTGGTGTGTCGATCGGCACAAAGCCATAGCGTCGATACACGCTGCGCGCTACCTCCATCAGCTTTTCGCGAGGGATCATGGACGCGGGTAGGAAGTCGCGAAAACCTTTGAGGGTTCTAGGTTCGATCAAGGCCATCGAGCGGATGCTTCAGAGTAGGCGGAGGGGTGGAAAAGAGGGGGCCATCCTGAGCTAGAGGATCGGTAGCAATTCAGGTTCTTTGCTACGAAGCGTTTCCGCATCTGACGAATGAAAGCGGGCTTCCATGTATTCGGCTACTTGTTCCGAAGTCTCGAAGTACATTTCGTAAACCGCATCTTCGTCGAATTCACAATTGGCCGTCGAATAATCACGACAAATTTGCGGGCGGGTGTGATAGATACCGCAGCGATGGTCCGCTTGCAAATGTTTGCAATCGGTGTGAACGAGCAAATACCAAACCCCATCCTCAATAAACACCGTTGCTCGGTCATGCAGCAAATACCAACGAATGAAGTCGAGGTCTTGCTCGGAGGTGGGCGCATCGATCGGCAAAGCAAAGTAGCGACAGCATTTGGCTGTGCAATACTCGCAAAGGGAAACCCCCGCAGGCACTTGTTCCCTCGTCGGCTTTTTGCCATCGATGGTTTTGGCGGGTGCGAGTTGAATAGGCTGTGGGAAAGTGGTAGTGCTCATAAATCAATGTTGGTTGGTCGATTTCGACAATCGTACAGGGTAAAGGCACCTTCGATTCGCCCCTAGTTTGAACCAATTGCCCGCGTAGGACAAGTAGCAATTCCTAGGCCATCTGGCGATGCGAGGGATAGTCGCCTTTTGCTCCGCAAAAGTTGGTGAGGTGCCGCAACTTTCG
>JANODW010000329.1:0-4529 GCA_031412875.1 Pirellula sp.
TATTTTCCTTTCGATGCTGCTTGCTTGTGCCGTAGGAATTCACCTGAGCCAGTTTGCCAGCGGGCAGACCACGGATGCACGTAGCCTTGCCGAATTGCGATCGCTTGTTGGGGTGGTGATCCAAGAAAAAGACGGGGTCGCGATCGCGATCGATTTTCGTAAATGCAACGCTTCCTGGACCGAAGTTTTCCCAAAGGTGCTCGATGTGGCGAGTCTCCAAAGTGTGACCATGACAGGTCCACTGGCAACCCATGAGAGGATTGTTGCCCTGGCGGTTTTGCCTAACCTTCGATCGCTTCGGCTGGATCAATCGCTGGCAACCGACGCGACTCTTCAGGCCATGGCTCAATTCCCCAAACTGGAAGACATCAATCTGGAAGGCTGCAAAATTTCCGAGACCGGATTGAGGAACCTTTCGAAGCTAACGAGCCTCAAACGCCTGCGTATCGCCAAGACGAATTTTTCCGATGAGGGGCTCGTCCCGGTTGAATCGATGCGCCAGTTGGAGCTGCTGGACCTGTCGGATTGCACCAAGATTTCCAATGCGGGACTCGTGCGTTTAAAGGGATTGACCAAACTGCGAAACCTAAGTCTAGGAAGCCCGCTGATCACCGACGAAGGTTTGCAACATCTCAAACCGCTCACCAATATGGTTGCTATCTCATTAAAAGACTGCGGCGTCGCGGACTCAAACTTGGATGCGTTTTCCGGCATGAGCAAACTCAAGGAATTCGATGTCTTCAAAACGCGCGCTGGCGATAATGCCTTGGGCGTCGTCGCAGGTGCCAAGGAACTTGCCAAGCTCAAGCTGCGAGACTCTGCCATTACCAATCGAGGTTTGATCGAACACATCGGGCGATGCGATCAATTGATTGCGCTCGACCTTGGCGAAACAGGAACGTCCGACCCCGCGTTGGTAGCGATTGGAAAATTAGGAAAACTCGAAGACCTCAATTTGTTGCGTACCAAAGTCACTGACGCTGGCGTGGCGTCGTT
This sequence comes from Pirellula sp., assembly GCA_031412875.1. GTDB lineage: Bacteria > Planctomycetota > Planctomycetia > Pirellulales > Pirellulaceae > JBKCUI01. The sequence continues at coordinate 997 of JANODW010000329.1, forward strand.
GACCACGTTGCAATTGAAGCGGCTTAACCTAGACGATATTCCGACCATCACCGATGGAGCGATCCCGCATATCGCAAAAATGGGTTCGCTCGAGTTTCTGCATTTGGGTAAGACGGCTGTGACCGATGCGGGATTGTTAGGTTTGATTCCGCTGGGCAATCTCAAGGACTTGATCCTAAACAATACGGCCATAACGGAATCCGCCATCAACGAGTTCCAAGCGAAAATGCCGAAGGTCAAAATTGTGCGATAGATCCAATGGGCGCGTCGGTTGGCTTTGCCTAGGCATGAAAATCGCTACAGGCATCACAATCGATGGGCGACCCCTCCGCGACGCGGGATCTCCAAAAATTTCAAGCGTGGATTTCCAGGTTTTTCGGAGTCGGGAAGCGTTCAGGAGATAACAATAGGAAGGAAGAACCGCCTTGCAAGCGTCCGAGTGGTTACATCTTTGTTAGGTGCAAAATGCTTCGAATCGATTCAAATTTTCCTTTTCCGCTGGCCGCTATCGTGGTGCTTGGTTGCTCGGTAGCGTTCGGTCAACAGGATTCCAAAGAACCCGATGCTCCGAACAAACCGGTAGGGTCCAAGACCACTGCGAAGTCGAACAAAGCAGCGGGCTCGAAAGCAAAATCGTCCAAAGAGGATTCAGAACCCTCGGCCGAAGCAAGCGAGTCGACTCTGGGGATCGAGTTGTTCGCGCCGCGAAAAATGGAAATGCAGTTTGGAATGCGATTTATGTCCAATCAGAATTTCTGCACCAACATGCATGCCACGATTCCCTTCCCACTCAATTGGCCAGAGCAGCGGGTAACGGTAACACATTCGCAAATCCCTCAAGGGGTGTTGTGGGCGTTTCGCGATTTGCCATTGGGTTCCAAACAAAACGCGTTGGCCAGACAACTGGTCATGGACATCGCCGGCTTAGGGCCCAACAATCAACTGGACTTGTTGGTGAATGTAGAAATCGAAAAATCCTTTATCAATCCTCCGTCCGACCCGACGGTCTTTGTCATTCCAAAGAAGCCGGGCAAGGAGCTGCGATTTTTTGTCGGACCGGGCAGCCCCTACATTGATCATGAGTTGGGTGAAGTCAAAAAAGTGGCAAAACAAATCGCTGCGCAGAACCCAGAGAACGCATGGGCTCAAGTAGAGAAACTCTACGACTGGGTGCGAGAAAATATCGAGTACCGCAAAGGGCCGATTCGACACATGCGAGAGGCGCTCAAGGACAAGAAAGGGGACTGCGAAGAAATGACCGGGATATTCGTAGCATTGTGCAGAGCCAGCAACATACCTGCCCGTTGCGTTTGGATTCCCGAGCACTGCTACCCAGAATTTTATCTGGAGGACCCGCAAGGCGAAGGCCATTGGTTCCCATGCCAAGTTGCAGGCGATCGCCAGTTCGGGCAAATGCATGACTACCGCCCGATCCTTCAAAAAGGGGACCGCTTCAAAGTGCCAGAAGAAACGGCCCCGCTGAGATATATCTCGCAGTTCTTCACTTGCAAACAGAAACCTGCCGGGCAAGGACTGGATCCAAGCGTCGAACCGGTGATGGATTTGGGTCCGCTCAAGGATGAAATTGCCGCCTTGCAAAACCCTGCACCCGCTGCACCTGCTGCACCCGGTAACACGGTTCCCCCTCAATAAACTTTTACGTCGACAAGATCCAGAACTATGGCCGTCCCTCCAAACGACAAAGACAAACTGCGGGCGATTGCGACGCGGGCTTTCTCGTTGAGCGAGAATGATCCCGAACCCTTTAGCAAGGTCCCCAGCGCGGAACAGGATTTCGAGATCACCGGTTGCGATTTGAGCCAGGACAAGCCTGCGCCCTTGCCCATTCTAGGTGAGTATCAAATCGAAGAATTGATCGGTACCGGGGGCATGGGGCAGGTCTTCCGAGCTCGACATCGTACCATGGACCGGCAGGTGGCCATCAAAATATTGCCGCGATCCGTCTCGGACGATGAGCACGCCGTCGAACGATTCTACAACGAAGTGCGTGCCACCGCCCGTTTGATGCACCCAAACATCGTCACCGCTTTTGATGCAGGTTGCCATCGCGCCGGAGAAAAACCGGTTCACTACTTGGTCATGGAGTTGATTCAGGGCGAACTCCTTTCGCAGCGCGTCAATCAATCCGGACCGATGAATGCACTGGAAGTGATCGAAATCCTCAAGCAATCGGCTTCGGCCCTCGAATACGCGCACGCCCAAGGGATCGTGCATCGAGATATCAAACCCAGCAACTTAATGATCACGCCCGGCGGCGTCCTCAAAATATTGGACTTCGGACTCGCCGTGCTTCGCGGGCATCTGGACAAGCGAGCCGAGGAGAAACATTTGGTTGGGACCGTGGAGTTCATGTCCCCGGAACAAATCAATGCACCGAACACAGTCGATCATCGAAGCGACCTGTATTCGCTTGGCGCAACCGTCTTTTATTTGCTCACCGGCCGACCCATGTTTCAAGGTGAGTTGGTTCAAACGGCTATCGCGCAAGTCAACAGCAAACCGCAAGCGCTTTACGAAGTTCGCAGCGACGTCGACATTCGATTGGATTCCATTTTCCAATCCTTGGTGGCTAAATCGCCGGCAGAGCGATGCCCATCCGCCAGTATCCTGATGGAAAAGCTAGTCTCGATGAACTTGATCGAGCGCCCCACCGCTCAATCTCGCATCCGAGCTGCGGAAAATCGACTCCCCAAGCTGAGTTTCGACCATCCGACCAGTGTGGGACTTGGCAACTCGACATCCAATCGAGCCTTTGCTCCGTTCGGCATCGAACTGGGCATGATCCACTCCCGCGTGAGCTATATCGATTCCGAGCACAAGGTGGAAGAGGTGTTGGTCGACGGTGAGTCTACGGAGCTTCGCAATATGCTCTACAGCGATGGAGATAATGTTGCGATCGGCTCGTCCGCTGTAGAACAGCGCGCGCTCAAACCCAACCATATTTTTTACGGGATGCAACGGTGGTACGGTCTACCATTGCTTGAGCGATCTTTTGGCGGCCGACAAGTGCCTCCGGAGGTTCTTGTTGGATGCGTGGTGCGACAGCTCGCCAACTCCATCCGTACCAAATTGCCAAGTGCATCGCATGCGGTGGTCACCGTTCCCGCTTGCTACGATCAATTGCATCGACTGAGCACCAAAACGGCTTGCACGGTCGCGGGCATCGAGGTGCTTCAGCTTTTGGACAAACCGCTGGCTGCGACGCTTGCGCATGTCGAGATCGATATGCGGCTAGCGAAAGCGGCGGGGAAATCCGAAGAGTTTCGCAAAACGTTTTTGGTCGCTATGCTCGACGGAACCGCTTGCGAAGTTTCGTTGGTAGCCGTCGATGGGCTCGACGTTCGGATGCTCAGCTCCGTCGGGGACTGGAAACGCGGCACAACCCGGTGGCACGATCGCGCTACCAAACGACTAGCCACCGACGTTGAAAAGCGACTTGGTATCAGTGCCCGCGATGATATTCATATCGCTTCGAGGCTGCAACGAACGATGGAAAAAGCATTCGATCGATT
>JANODW010000330.1:0-4572 GCA_031412875.1 Pirellula sp.
AGCCATGACTGGCACAGTGGGTCAGTCTTTGAATCTCGCCTTTCCCGATCTCACGCAAAATCTTCGTGGAAATCTCGTCGATGGCACGTGGATTTTCAATGCGATATCGCAGCGGCCTGAACTTCCGTGGGCGTTCTTGACGTGCCTTGTCGCGATGGGATTGCTGTGGAGCGGCAGTTACAAGCGGATAGAGATGGTGACAACTGCCATTGTGATTTCGGTGACCTTGCTCACGGTGACGGCGACGATGTTGCTGCCTTGGACGGCTTATCCTATCCCATGGTTCAAAGTATTGGACGGACTGACTTTTCAATTTCCATCCGCCGAAGCCCAGTCGATTGCGATTGCATTCGGGGTGTTTGGCATCACGGGCGTCGGAGCGACGGAGCTGTTTTACTATCCGTATTGGTGTTTAGAGAAAGGGTACGCGCGTTACGTTGGACCGCGCGATGGGAGCACGGAGTGGAACCGGCGGGCTCGCGGATGGATTCGAGTGATGTACATCGACGCTTGGATCAGCATGATAGTCTTTACGATTTCGACCATCTCTTTTTATTTCATGGGCGCGGCCGTGTTGCATCCTCAGGGGCTCGATCCAAAGGGGACGGCCATGATCGAAACGCTCTCCCATATGTTCGTCGACACGTTTGGAACTTGGACTCGTATCGTATTTTTGGTCGGGGCGGGTGCGGTTTTGTTTAAAACGTTATACCTGTCTTGTGCAGGCAACGCGCGGATGATGGCTGATTTCTTGAGCCTTTCAGGGGCGGTTCGATACAAAGACGGGTCGCATCGCGCTCGTTGGATCCATCGCTTATCTTTGTTCTTTCCCATCCTAGCGCTGATTCTCTTCTTGCTCTTTGCCAACCCAAAGTCGATGACGGTCGTCGGTGGATTTGCTCAGGCCGCCACATTGCCGATGATTGCGATTACAACTCTCTACTTCCGTTACAAGCGGATTGAAACAGCGTTGGCACCCTCCAAAGTTTGGGACCTCATGCTCTGGATCGCAGTGGTATCCATCACCGTGGTCGCGACCTATGCGGTCGGCAAATCGCTCCTGGACCTTAAGGAAATCTTCGTTTCCAGCTAACCAGGAAGCGAACCATGAGGGCCCGAAAGAAATTCCCCAAGGAATTTGGATGCGTGTCGAATATGCAATTAAACTAACCTCGAGCGAACGCCAATTTCCTCTCACCTTGATCGAGACAGCTTGCCTCCCGTCATAGATATCCGCGGACTGACCAAACGCTATGCGGGGAATTTCGCATTGAAGGATGTGGATTTGATTGTACCTCCAGGCGTTACCGGACTGCTTGGACCAAACGGATCGGGCAAAAGCACATTCATCAAAGCAGTGCTTGGGTTGGTACACGTCGATTCGGGGATGGGAACCGTGCTATCGCGGCCATGGCCCCAGCAAGTAAAAACGATCCGCGATCAAATCGGCTACTTGCCCGAGGACGACTGTTTCATCCTGGGTTTGCAGGGGATCGAGTCGGTGCAGATGATGGCCCGATTGTCTGGGTTGCCAACCACTGAAGCGCTGCGACGCGCTCATGAGGTTCTCGATTTTTGCGATGTTGGGCAAGAGCGATATCGCAATGTGGAAACCTATTCCACGGGCATGCGACAGAAGCTCAAATTTGCGCAAGCGCTCGTTCACGACCCTCAGTTGATTATTCTGGACGAACCGACGACGGGCCTCGATCCCACGCAGCGCGAGGAGTTTCTCGATCGTATCCATTCGCTCGCTCATCGCTTTGAAAAATCCATTCTGCTCTCAACGCATATCCTTCATGATGTTCAACAGGTGTGCGATCAAGTGATTATTCTGGTTCGCGGGCAAGTGCGAGTGGCCGATTCCTTGGCGAACATGCAGCGCCCTATCCATTCGGGTTTGCAGATTCGAGTGGTAAACAATGCCGATCGATTAGCCGACGCGCTGCGTCGCGATGGGTTGAGTGTCCAAACGCAAACCGATTCCGCACTGTTGGTTCAAGGAGAATCGGAGGCCATCGCGGGCGCTATCTGGTCCACGAGCCAACGCGAAGGAGTGCTCGTAGAACGGATGGACGAATCCAGAAATTCCCTTGAGCAGCTTTTCATGGAAATAGTAAGCGAGAAGAAACATGCCCATTCTTGATCTAGGGTATCGATCCTGGACCGGATCACGGTCGCGGGAATGGTTGCGATGGACGGTCGTCGCGGCCACAGGGATCTCTTTGGTATGGCGTGGAGCATGGCTCAAACGCTTCATGTTGTTCGCGACCTTTCCGGCATTGGTGACGATGTTCGGAGTGGGGTTGTTTGAACAGGCGACTCGCGACGAGTCCTATCGCAGGATGTTCAATGGGTTTTTGGCATCAAGGATCGATCCCATGGGACCTCGCAATCGGACCCGTGACCGAGAACGAGGCGTCAGGCGTCCCGCGATCATTTCCGAGACGGCAGACCTTTCTACGCAGCGGCATTTGGCTTGGTCGCACATGCTGCTTTGGTACTTTCGTTACCCGCAGTCCCTTGCGATTGTCTTAGTCATCGGTTTGGTAGCGCCCCGATTGATCAGTTATGATTTGCGGAGCCGAGGCTATTTGCTCTACCTCTCGAGGCCACTATCGCCCAGCAGCTATGTGCTCGGCAAGGCGTGTGTACTCTATTTCCTGTTGGCCATGATCACGACCTTTCCAGCTTTGGCGGTGTATGCGTTTGGGCTTTTGTTAACCAATGATCCTGCGGCCATTTTGCAAACGTGGGATATTCCATTGCGAATTTTGTTGGGAACCGTCGTGTTGGTGTTGCCTACTTCGGCCATCGCGTTGGCATTTTCGTCGCTGACCCAAGAGAGCCGATTTGCCGCGTTCGCTTGGTTCGCCTTGTGGATTGTCGGTTGGGTAACCTATCTCGTATTGACGGGATCGGCCATGTTCAATGAAGACGATGCGGTCAAACTGCAACAGCGTTGGCTTTTGATTTCTCCGTATCACGTTTTGGGACACCTTCAAGAAGAGATCTTTGGTATCTTGCCGGCAGAGAGGCACATGATTGGTCCGTGGATCCTCTGTGGAGCGGTGGCTGTTTTGGGATATGCGATTGCTCGATGGAGAGTGGCTAGGATGCTCAAGGCCTAGTTATGGAAAAATCGCAACCCATTATCGAATTGGTGCATACCACGCGACTCTATGGAAACGTCATCGGAGTTAATGATCTGAACGTCGAGTTACCGCCAGGGGCGTATGGTTTGGTCGGGCCCAACGGGGCTGGCAAGTCGACGTTGATAGGATTGATTACCGGTGCGCTTCGCCCCACGCTGGGCGCGGTACGCATCTTCGGGAGGGACCCTTATTTGGATCCCGATGTTCTCAAACATGTTGGGCTGTGTCCTGCCAGCGACATCCTGCTCCCCGGCGTGACCGCACGACGATGGGTTGAGCAATTGCTCGCCTTGAGCGGGTGGGATCCCAGCAACGCCCATGCTCGCACCTGCGAAGTTCTGGAACAAGTAGGCATCAAGGAAGCGATGGATCGACCCATCAACACGTATTCGTTGGGCATGCGGCAGCGATGCAAATTGGCGCAAGCGATCGCGACGGAGCCTCAATTGCTGATCCTCGACGAACCCTTCAACGGGTTAGATCCTGTGGGTCGCCATGAAATGACCCAGCTTCTGATCGGTTGGGCAGATCGTGGTCGGAGTTTGCTGCTCGCAAGTCATGTGCTTCATGAAGTAGAGCAGGTCACCGATTCCTTCATGTTGATTTATGGAGGCAGGCTGCTCGCGTCGGGAACGGCAGGAGAATTGCGAGGAATGTTAGCCGACTTGCCTCAGGAGTTGTCCATCGAAAGCCCGCAGGTTCGGCTATTGGCATCGAAGCTTGCCAACCAGCCTTGGGTGGAGTCGCTTCGCATCGAAGAGACCACAAATCGAGTGGTGGTTGCGGTGCATAAACCGCTAGAGCTGTACGCTGCGTTGGCCGGGTGGGCTTCGGATGGAATCCAAATCAACCAGTTGTTAGGCGCGGATGGCGACATGCAATCTCTTTTCAAACTGTTGGTCTCGCGACACCGCGGCAGTCGCGCCAAGATCAAATAGCTTGGCGAGAGAAACTCAGTGCGGTCGCGGATCGCGTTTGGTAGAGCCCCCGACTGGGTTGATTTAAGCGTCGTAACCGAGGTTGGGAGAGAGCCATCGTTCGGCAGTGGAAATGGGCCAGCCCTTGCGTTTGGCGTAGTCCTCTACCTGATCCCGCGTTATTTGGTCGACTGCAAAATACCTAGCTTCTGGATTAGAAAAATAAAGGCCGCTGACGGACGCTGCGGGCCACATCGCATAGCTTTCGGTAAGCGTGATGCCTGCTCGACTCTCGACATCTAGCAATTTCCAAAGGGTTGATTTTTCCGTGTGATCCGGGCAAGAAGGATAGCCGGCGGCCGGACGAATGCCCTGATATTTTTCTTCGATAAGTTCTTCGTTGGAAAGGTTTTCTTGGATACCCCATTGGTGACGAACGCGTTGGTGGAGCATTTCGGCGAACGCTTCTGCGAGCCGATCCGCACAGGCTTGGACCAAGA
>JANODW010000331.1:0-4518 GCA_031412875.1 Pirellula sp.
AGAGGCCTTGAATGCAGTCCGTTCAAGGCCTTTGTTCGTTTCACTCAATGATTCATGCCAAAGTGCTTAGTTTGCTTAGATTGCTTCAATTGCATCTGACAGAACATGTCAGCAAACATGCGCAAGCCGCGAAGGGTCGCCTAGCTGTCGGAGCCTTTGATAATCATGACCCCTTCTCCGCCAGTTTGCTTGCTTACGGATCATTCCTCATTAGATATATCGCACAGAAACAGCGTTTTTGGCCCTTACGCGACTTGGCACGAGGTTTGCGTATTGGTCAGTAAGAAAATTTCAGGCACATCTAAAAGGAACAAGTTATGAAAACTAATAACACCCGCAGTGGTTCGTCCTCGGTAAAAGAGGCGGAAGAGTTGGACTCTCCTTTGATCAGTGAACTGCAGTCGATTATTCGCTTACTGGTCGATTCTGAAAAAGGTTTTACCGACGCTGCTTCCAATATCGAAAACGCAGAGATCGCATCGCTGTTCCGTTCGTTTGTAGGTGAACGGGCGTCCATGGCAACCGACTTGCAAGATGTGTTGGGGGACAGCGGCAACGAAGCTCCGACGACAGGAACGGTCGTTGGCACATTGCATCGCACTTGGTTGGATCTGCGCAGCGCTATCAGCGGTCAGGATTCGTATGCAATCCTATCCGAAGCAGAACGTGGCGAAGATTACATCAAGGGCGAATACGAAAAAGCGCTTCGAATGGTTTGGGGGGATCGCATCCACTCCATCCTATCCACGCAATATCTCCAAATCAAAACCGCGCATGATCGCGTTCGAAATCTTCGCGACAAATTTGCGAAGTAGTTTTTTTGCACCGTACGAATTACTTTTACAAAACCAAGGGAAATCAATTATGGCTCCAACGCTTAAGAATCAAGAAGAACATCGCAACGAAGATCCTATTTCTGGTGAAGCTGGCGCGCATCCGATCGCGACCGGTGTGGGAGCAGCGCTCGGGGGTGCCGCTGCCGGCGCACTAGCCGGAACGGTTGCCGGTCCTATCGGAACCATTGTCGGAACAATCGTTGGCGGAGTCGCCGGTGGATTGGGCGGAAAGGCTGTGGGAGAGTCTCTGGATCCGACGGTGGAAGCCGAATTTTGGCGATCCGAATACACCAAGCGTCCCTATTACAACAAGCAATACGGATTCGACTCCTACCATCCCGCGTACCAAGCCGGTTGGGAAGCTTCAACGCTGGGTGCTAGCTGGGCCAACTCAGAACCCAAAGTACGACAGAAGTACGAAGAATCCAAATGGGAAAGCGAAGGAGGGGCTCCAAAGCTTACCTGGGAAGAAGCAAGCGCTGCAGCGCGAGATGCCTATGACCGGGCCAGCGCCCGTCGTGGATCCCACTGATAACGAGCAATTATCTCGATCTCGTTATTCCTCTCAACGAAGTTCGGTAAAGAGTGTGACCTCGTGCCCAGGTTGCAGCAATGCAGGGTGCTGGGTCACATTTTTTGTTGTGTCTGGGGTCTACAAACCTAGGCACTTGCCCGCTTTTATCACACACACGCTCTCGCAGTTTTAAGATGGCAGAAAAGCGATCGCAGGACATCCCGTCTGACGCTCTGGGAGAGCGACGTGAGTTTCACATAGTGGGTGTGGGCGCATCCGCAGGTGGACTAGAAGCTCTGGAATCTTTTTTCCAAAACGTTTCTGTCGATAGCGGCATGGCGTTCATCGTGGTTCAGCATCTGTCACCGGATTTTAAGAGCCATATGGACGAATTGCTTCGTCGCCGCACCGAAATTCCAGTTCAGCTCGTCGAAGATGGAATGGAAGTCTTTCCGAATACCATTTATTTATTGCCGGCAAAGATGGAGATGGTTATCTCCGGCGGAAAACTTCTCCTTACGGAACGGGATCCTGAGAGGGGATTTTCGCATCCGATCGATCAGTTCTTTCGCTCGCTCGCCCACGATCAAGGGGACCGAGGGATCGCTATCGTCCTGTCCGGCACAGGCAGCGATGGCTCGCGGGGAGTTCGTGATGTCCATGAAGCTGGCGGATTGACCATTACCCAAGATGAAGGTTCTGCCAGGTTTGGAGGAATGCCGATCAGCGCCCAAGCGACCGGTATTATCGATCTTGTCCTACCTCCCGAAGCGATGGGGGAAGCATTGGTGAAATTCACCAAGCATGGGATGTGCAGAGCAGACCTGAATCCACCCATTCCACGTTTGATTGGTATCGACAAACTTTTCCAAGATTTGAACAAACGATTTGGCGTGGATTTCTCCAATTACAAGGAAGCTACCGTCGGGCGCCGGGTGCGGCGTCGCATGGATCGTTTGAAATTGAATGAAGTCGACGAATACGTCCATTATGTAGCTAGCCATCCGGATGAATTGACCGAACTGCATCGCGATCTATTGATATGCGTCACCCAATTCTTTCGCGATATGGATGCGTTCGCGAGTTTGGCGAAAAACACCATCGTGAAAATTTTTGATCGCACGCCATCCGGCCAAACCGTTCGCGTATGGGTTGCGGGCTGTTCGACCGGTGAAGAGGCTTATTCGATAGCCATCCTTCTGGACGAGGAAAAGAGGCGACGCAATGCAAACGTACACATCAAAGTCTTCGCAACCGACGTCCATCCCGGTTCCATACAGTTCGCCGCCCGCGGGTTTTATAGTTTGGAATCGATGGCGTCGATGTCCGAAGAACGACGCGAGTTCTATTTTCGCCGCGATTCCACGGGCTACCAAGTTTCGCCGCGATTGCGACAGTTTATTGTTTTCGCCCCTCACAATATTCTAAACGATGCACCCTTTACCCAAATGGATTTGGTGACCTGTCGCAACCTGCTCATCTACCTTCAGTCGGAATCGCAAGCCAAAGCGCTATCGCTCTTTCACTTCGCTTTGAAATCAGGCGGCACCCTCTTCTTAGGTCCGAGCGAAACGCTGGGAGAACTGAGCGATGAATTCCAGGTTGCCGATGCTCATTGGCGAATCTTCTTCAAACGGCGCGATGTGCGGATGCCGATTCGAACGCTTCCTAATCCTTCGACGAACATCCGCGCTCCCCTTTTCCCTCACGCTCCTGCATTGAAAAAACAGAAAAACAGCCCCATGGACGACGATACCCTGGGAATGTACGACGAACTTTTGACTCATAAAATAGGAAGCGGCATTCTCGTCGACCGACGTGGCAACGTTCGGCATGTCTTTGGCGATGCCACAAAATACTTGCGGTATGCAACTGGGCGCCCCTCAATCCATGTGCTCGACGCTATCCACGAATCCATTCGGTCTCCACTCTCGGCCGCAATCATCCAATCGGACCGAAAACGTGAAAAAGTGCAGTACGACAGACTCCCCTTCCCCGGGGGCGTGAGCGATGACCTTCTCAAAATCGTGGTGGAACCAATCGGTGATCCGGTGTCAGGCTTAGGGAATTTCTTGATCGCAATCTCCTCCAGCGAACGCGATGAAAGCGAAAGCGAGTTGATCCCCGATGTCCGCGCATCGGAAACGTACTCGGAGGAACATTCCGGCCAGGTCGTGCATCTAAGGTCCGAATTGCAACAAACGCAGGAGAACCTCCAGGCAACCATTGAGGAGATGGAAACTTCCAATGAAGAGTTGCAAGCTTCGAATGAAGAATTGGTCGCCTCGAACGAAGAGCTTCAAAGCACCAATGAAGAATTGCATTCGGTCAACGAAGAACTCTACACCGTCAATGCGGAATACCAACGCCGAGTGGTAGAGTTGGCCCAAGCAAACGCGGATATGGAAAACCTTCTCGTGACAACACGCGTCGGGGTCATTTTCCTCGATGAAACCCTTCGCATTCGAAAGTACACACCACAGATTGCAGACTTGTTGGAACTGGACGAAAAAGACATTGGACGACCCATCGTGGATTTCTCTCATCGTATCGGCCGATCCCAACTGTCCGACGATCTTCAACAAGTTCTCCGCTCCAGCCAACCTGTCGAAGCTAGAACCAAGGATGCGACAGGAACCTCATTTTTAATGAGAATCGTGCCCTATCGAAACGGTAACGATGTCAATGGAATCGTTCTGACGCTGATCGACATCGAATCCCTTGCAACCGCCGAAGCTCAAATGGAGCGGTTTAAGTTCATGACAGAGGCATCGACGGAAATGATCTTTCTGGCCGACGCGACCAATCAATTCCAATACGTCAATCCTGCCATGTGCAAGCTGCTTGGATACGGCAAAGACGAATTGCAGCAAATGGGACTAACTGATATCGAGTTGGACTTGGCCCCGACCGACTTTGATGCCCGCTTGGTCCAAGTCCGAGAGGATGCTTTGCAACCTTTTGAAAGCGAATGGCGATCCAAGGATGGGTCCGTTTTCCCAGTCGAATTGAGCCATTCCTTTGTCAAGATTGAGGATACCGAGTATTTATGCGGTAGCGTTCGGGAAATATCACAGCGTCGCAAAGCCGAACAAGAAATGCGATTGCAGCAACTTGCCATCGAGTCGACACACAATGGAATCATCATTACGGACGCCACGCGAAGTG
>JANODW010000332.1:0-2256 GCA_031412875.1 Pirellula sp.
GTCGCTTGCGCTGCCCCGCTTCGCGGTAAAAAAGGAGCCCATTACGAAGGTGGCATGCGAGTCCCTTTTATCGCCGCCTGGGCAAAACCAAAAGCAACCCAATCGCAACCAAGAAGTTTGGCCATTCCCGCCGGCGCTATCCAAACGCAACAAGCATCTGTGTGCGATCTTTTTCCGACCATTTTGAAACTGGCGAACATTGAACAACCCGCTGGACATCCTGTGGATGGTTTACCGCTCGATACCCTCCTGACTGGAAAAAAGGATGCGGAAAGACCCGAACGCTTTTTGATGCACTACCCTCACGCTCCCCATCGCTCCGACTACTTCACGGTCTATCGCGACGGTCCTTGGAAAGCAATCTATCACTATTTTCCGACGGCAGTCTCCGGTGGTTCTCCCTACCAGCTCTTTAACTTAGCGGACGATCCCTTTGAACAGAAAGACCTCGCTTCGACCCATCCGCATGAGCTCTCGCGCATGATGCAAGAAATGATCGTCTCGTTGTCGCGGCATGACGCTGTCTATCCTCGTTCCAAAGAGAGCCAAACTCCCTTGCTTCCAAAATCCCCCAGCCCGTAACGAGGAAACGGCGACCGAAGGAAGGGGATAACCATTTGATGGATACCTATTGAAAACGTGCTCTTCATCGCGAGACTCTAACTGCGTCAAACGCAACTTCGAACCAACGAAAGACATCATGCGACGCTTATTCTTATTAGGATTGCTGCTGGCCTGTTTTCTCGACACCGCAACGTTGCGTGCTGCGGACCGCCCCAATGTGCTTTGGATAACCAGCGAGGACAACAGCCCATACTTGGGCTGCTACGGCGATACGCTCGCGAAAACGCCTCACCTCGATCTGCTTGCAGAGCAGGGAGTCCGATATCGCCATGCATTTGCGAACGCGCCCGTTTGCTCGGTAGCGAGAACCACACTTATCACCGGAATGTACGCCACGTCCATCGGTGGCCACAACCATCGCAGCTCGGTCGCGATGCCCGAATCGTTTAAACTCTCGGTCGAGCATCTTCGCGATGCAGGCTACTACTGCACGAATAACTCCAAGACGGACTACAACTTCCCTGGAAAAAAAGATGCTTGGAATGAGAGCAGCAACAAAGCAACCTACAGCAGCAGACAAAAGGATCAACCTTTCTTTGCGGTGTTCAATTTAAACACAAGCCACGAGAGTCAAGTTGCACCGACAAAGAGTTCATCTGGTTTTCGGATCTCGCCAGAGACTATCCAGCTTCCACCCTATCACCCGGATACCATTGCGATTCGTCGCGACTGGGCTAACTATTACGACCAAATAGCGAGCATGGATAAGCAAGTCGGGGAGTTGTTGAGCAAGTTGGAACGCGATGGGCTTGCTGAGGACACGATCGTCTTTTACTTCAGTGACCACGGTGGGGCGCTCCCGCGAGGCAAACGGAATATCCACGATTCTGGAACCCGCGTTCCACTTATCGTAAAATTCCCTCTGAAATGGTCCCATTTGGCGCCTACAAGACCCGGCAAGTGGGTCGACGACTTGGTCAGCTTTGTAGATTTCCCCGCCGCGCTCTTGTCTCTCTGCGGGGTTGCCATTCCGAATAATTTCGAGGGAAAGCCGTTCCTGGGGACTGCGAAAGCATCGCCTCGCGATCATGTTTTCCTATATCGAGGCCGCATGGACGAACGCTACGACACGGTGCGGGCGGTACGCAGTATTCGGTATCGCTATATTCGTAATTATTCGCCGCATCGCCCCTATGGGCAACACTATTCGTACCCTTTCCAAGTGCTACCCAGTATGCAGTCTTGGCACGATGAGTTTCTGGCAGGAAGATGCAATGAAACACAAGCGAGTTACTGGAAAGCCAAGTCACCCGAAGAATTCTATATCGTCGAACAAGACCCTTTCGAGATCCATAATCGCATCCTTGACACCGCCCATGCGGACGCTATCCATCAGATGCGAGCGTGGTTGCGGGCAGACATCATCGCAAGCCACGACACGGGCTTTATTCCAGAAGGAATGTTTCAAAAGCTCGCAGGAAATAAGACCATTGCAGAATACGCGCGCAGCGGAGAGTATCCTATCGAACAAATTGTTGCACTTGCAGATCTAGCAAGCGATGGGAATCCCAAAAACTTGCCGGCGCTTATCACCGCCCTCAATGACCCACACCCCGTGGTTCGCTATTGGGCAGCTACCGGATGTCTGATCCTGCGAGAGCAAGCGGCACCCTATCAGGAAAACTTGCGGCG
>JANODW010000333.1:0-2605 GCA_031412875.1 Pirellula sp.
TTGGCCAAAGAAAAACGACAACCGTTGCTCCCAAGAAAACAAAAAACAATACGATGCCCGATGCCACCGTCGCGGGCAGCCAACCCTTGGGTGCCTGCTTTTGTTGTGCCGCTTTAGGGGTCAGCGGCTGGGCAATGGAGGGGACCAAGATCCCCTGTGCATTGAATCGCGGCATAATGACTTCTTTGCCACAATTGACACAAGGACCCGACTGGCCCGCAAACTTGTCCAACACTTTCGTTCTGTTATGGCAATGCGGACAAACGAATTCGAATGGCATGATCGACCAACTTAACGCTTGATACCAATGAACTGGTAATACGGTGTTCTGAGCAATGGCACATACGGAATTTTCGCCCAATGCTCATTGAGCATGGATGTTTCCATCTTGTTTTGCAAGTAGGGAATATGATCGGGGCTCGGAAATACGTTGTCGGTCGCAAACCAAGTCGGCCAGAGCGAGCGAGTCGACCAGCCATGCCGCTTGAGACCCTCGGCTGCGAATTTTCGAGAAACGTAAAAATCGATCACGCCCAACTTGCCACCCGGCTTCAATATCCGGATAGCATTGTCGATCGCGGCAAACCAATCGGGAATCATCGTCAGCGAATAAGAAAATGTGACGACGTCCGCAAAACCTTCCGGCGGCGACCAAGCTGTCGCATCGCCCGTAACGGCATGCACGTTGGTCCAGCCGTGCCGTTCGGATCGCTTGTTCACGATCCCTAAAAGCGAAGTTGCCAAATCCACCACGTAGATCTTAGGGATCTGTGTGATGCTTGGACCGATGAATTCCAGGTTCGCGCCCGTGCCGCCTCCAAAGTCCACCCATACCTCAGGAGCCGATTTGCCGAGCGTTTCATAGACATGTTCCCGCCCTTGCAGCAGTCGCTTTCGAAAATCGTCATACCCCTCGGCTTGCCCGGAGTAGAAACTCTCCATCCGCTGCGCATGATCCTTGCCTCGGACCGGGCGCAGCAAAAGATGGTAAAGGATCTTCAAATCATTTCGAAGCGACATAGCCTAGGTTTTTCATTGGGTGCTCACACGACTACCGGACGGAACCGCTCCAGCAGCCGATCAAGGTAACACCGGCGACGATGACGAGAGAACGATGACTAGAAGCCGCGGAACGGGTGCGCTGCCGAATCCTTCTTGTCCAACATCTCTTGGGCTGTCGGAAGCCCCTTCATCGCGTTCGAAATCGCGTCCTTGGTGGCCGCATAGTTGTAATCGTAGATCTTCTTGTCGTCCGCTGCCGCTGGGTGAATGAACACGCCGCAAACCACAACCAGATTCTCGGCTTGGTCCTTTGGAATCACTCCGCTTGCAACGCTGTCAGCAACCGCTTTCGCAACCGCTGCTTGGGCAGGGCCAAACATTTGGACCGCTTGCTTCATCCCCTTGATCGTCACTTTGGTGATCATCACAGTCGATGGCTTGACAGCAACGTTGGGTGCAAGCACCGCCAACAAATTCGAATGCCCGCTGCTCTGAGTCGCAAGCGCATTTGCGAATGCTGTTCCAACCGGTCCATCCTTGCTGCCAATCATCAAGTCGATGTGTGCAATTTCGTTTCCTTCGCCTACCAATGATTCGCCAACAAACATGGACATGCGTCTATTCCTAAAAATGAGAGTGGGGATGCCTTCTACGCGGAGCGCGTGATTGAACAGCAAAAGGTAGCAAACTGCTACGTTCTTGCAACGCGACCTAGCCAGGACGTTCCCCTTTCTATTCAGTTAATTCCTAAAAACAGGTTTCGCTTCCCAAAATCTCACTCCGTTTTCCTTGATTTGATGCGGACTTGGGTCAATCCCGCGGAATAAATTTAGATTTAAAGGAGCTTTCGGCATAAAGATTGCTTCCCGTGTTCTTGCGGTCGAAAATGGGGGTCTTCTGGCGGGATCATTACTACCATAGGTTGGGACCCTCGTCCCATCCGTTGATTCGTTCGGGACGAAGGTTTCAAACTATGGCTGGTATGTTTGAGCCTGCCGCTCGCCTAAAACCACCCCAGAGGACGAAAAAACTCGATTTGGGCAAACAATTCAGCCCCAGAACGATTGGAAATCACCGAGCGGGAGTGTACCGTAGAGGATACTCTCCAAAAGAGCATCACTCGGCAGTTTTCCTTTTTGGCTCTGAGTACGGACAAACTGGAACTTTTTGAATCTGATTTTTTTGAATTTCATTGGGATATGAGGGTTTTTGAAATGACACGGAAACTGACGAGCTTGTTGGCGATGGCGTTTGCTTTTTCTGCTGCTCCCATCCTTTGTGCTGACGAAACACCCGCAAAAGTCGGAAAAAACGTCGCTGCCAAAGGCACAGAATCGGACACCAAGAAATCGACCAAAAAATCAAAGAAATCAGAACCCAAAACCGTTGAAATGTTTCAAGCGATGGAGCAAGGCATTTTAACCGTCGACTACATCGGTAAAGACGCAAAAGAAGCCAACCTCATCTTCAAAAACAAAGGAGATGATCCGCTGATCGTCGTTCTCCCACAAACCTTTGGCGCTCTCCCAGTTCTCGCTCAAGGCGGAATGATGGGGATGGGCGGCATGGGAATGGGTGGCGGCGGAATGGGTGGCATGGGCGG
>JANODW010000334.1:0-6745 GCA_031412875.1 Pirellula sp.
TAGAGGCTACCGTCTTTGCGACGGTGCATGCGAGTCGCTTCTTCTTTATTAAGCGGTCTGGCCCCGATCCGACCGAAGACCGCGATTTGATTGCCTGATTCGTCTACGGCGCGATCTCGGTCGACGCCGCGTGAAACGCAGAGCGCATGCCCTTCTTTGGGCAATTTGCGAGTCGCAATCAAACAAGGGTTCGGACGAGGCGAGAATCCGTCGTTGCCGGGCAATTCGGGACTTGTCAATTGAACCACACGCAAACCATTCTTGCCGTCCGCAATGTAGGCAAACTGGCTCACGTTGGTGATGCCAAGTTTCACATCGTGCGCATCATTGAGCAATCCGCCAGCGTTATAAACTTGATCGACAAATGCGGCCGCGGGATTCGATATATCGAGAATCACCAAGCCGTCATGGCCCCCTGCAACGTAGGCATACGTCCTTGCAAGGTAAATGCTATTCGCTTCATGGAGAGGCACCGTATGGACGTGCTGAGGGAAACCAAGCTCGGTTGCGTCCAAGACTTTGACGCCTTCTTCATCGCAGACAAACGCGTAACGGAATTGGACGGCAACGCTTTTCGGCTTCTTGAGAACGTCGTGCCCAACCACAGAAACGAGCGATGGATTCTTTGGGTCGCTCAGGTCGACAACTGCTAACCCTGCGTCGCAGCAGATGTAAGCGAACTGTCCGGCAATCGTGATCGCTTTGGCCCCGCATAGGATGCCGTTAGGATTGAAAGTGACATCTCGCTTCAGAAAATTGTTGGTTGGGTTTCCATCCAGCAACGTGGCCGCACTTACCATCACGAGCCCTTCGTATTTGTCCGTCACGTAAATGTAAGCGTACAACGGATGAACAGGCGATTCGAAATTCTCGGGGCGATGCGTCCGTGTCGGATCCGGAGCGATGGTCGTCGGGGCGGCGACAGCCGTTGCGAATTTGGTCCGGACATAAAGCTTCTGTCCCAGTGGCGAAACTGGTGCTGTCGTGATCCGCTCTGAAAACGCTTTGTGATCGATGAAGGCGATGTCAAAGACTCGCAGCCCACCTTCGCCACAGGCCGCGTATAGGAACTCCCCGCGATGCTGCAACGAAAGGATCTCGGGCTTGCGATACATAGGACTCAACGTTTCAAGGATGTCGCGTCCAGGATGTTCATGAGCATGTTCGAGCTCGTGATGATGTTTCAAATGCTCTTTGTAGTTTTCTGGATAAGCGATGGCGTGCAGCGAGCTGCCGATGACCGCCTGCGGTTCGCTTTGTTCGGTCACGATGACCCCTTCCAGGCCGTGCTCGCCTGCGCCGACCCAACAGTAACGGCCGATAAAATTGGTAGAGCCTGTACCCTGCATGAGGAGTTGAGCGGTGATGGCATTGTTGTCGTTGTTGATCGAGACGTGGCAATCGGTGCAGGACTTGGTTTCGGAAAGGCCCGGCAAAGCATGCGGTGCTGCTTGATTCCAGTCAGGGCCGCCGCGAACGGTATGCGGAACGTTGGTACTGAACGCGATCCCGCTGAGCCCTTCTCCACTGATCGTTTGCTGCTGAACATAAACGGACTCGCGGTTGCCGTTGTAGCTGCCCACGTGGATAGCACAGGAACTGCGAGCGGGACCGATGCGATTTCCGGTGACGTTGCCGTCCCGTGCGAGCATGTAAACATCATCTCGGAGCGTTTGGAAGTTGTACGAAATGCGGTTGCGAGAGACTTCCCCGAGCCCGTGCAGATTCGGGGCTTTGACATTGGCTTTTTGCGGAAGATGGCACCCAAAACAACTGGGGTTCCATGAACTATGGCAAGCGATGCAGCTCATATTGCTGTTCTGGTGGGCGCAAGTCGCGTCCGGCGATCGATCTCCCCAACGCATCACGCCGTCGCTATCCATCCGTACTGTTTTGGCGATGTGGCTTTTGGGATTGTACTCGGTGCTCTGTGGGTTGATGGTGTCTGCCGTCTGAGTTACTTCCCAAACGAGATTCTTTTCGACGTTGCTGCGCTGGATTAACTTAGGTGGCATGCCCGGGGCCGTTTTGATTTCGAAGCGTGGCTGTCCAAAAGCGGTCCTCAATGCAAGCAAGTTGGTTGGCTCTTTTGCCGAAGCAGGACCGCTTGTTGGCAGTTTGGCTGGTTGTCCGGATCGCACGAGTTGAGTCACTTTGTCAACCAGCGATTGCTTTGCATCTCCGTGGCAATCGATGCATTGGATTTCGATGGCTGCTCGCACTTCGCCGTAGAGTTTGGTATCGCCGTGTCCATCTTGGTAGAAGTGACAATCGACGCAATGCATTCCCTTTTCCATATGGATATCCATCATGTGCACGGGCACTCCATCTCGCTTTTTGCCGTGGATCTTTTCGAACTCATCGGAGGGGGCAACGGACGCCATCAAGTGTTGTGTTGTTGGATTCTCGACCTTGGTCCCATTGTGATCGAGCAGCGATCCAGACCGGTCCTTTTTGAAAACTGCGCGGAAGACCCAGCCGTGGCCATGGAAGTCTGCAAACTGAGTATGCTTGAGATGGGGGTTGAGGTCCGTGACATTGTTTAGGAAGTTGGGATCGCCCCATAGTCCGCGTGCTGCAGACTCCTCTGGGTTCGACATCGACGCTTGAACCAATTCCTCGGCCGAGGGATCCCTCTGCTTTTTGGGGTACATCGATTGGCCGTCGGTTTCATTGTCCCACCACATGTAGCCCAAATACGAATTGAGAACATTGGTGCCAGGGTGCATGTGACATACCATGCACTGGCTGGTCGGCATGCTGTTTGTGAATGCGTGTTGGATCGGGTGTCCGGATTCATGCTTGGGAATCGTTGGGTCGACGACTTTCACCCATTCATCCGTCTCTGCCGCGGCGCGTCCCATGTTTCCGTATTTGGCAAAGGGACCGGATGAAGTCGGGGAGCGATCGTTGGCGTAGACAACATGGCACGCGCTGCAGCCGCTGCTTCGATAGTCCCCTGGATGATCGTTGGTTCCTAAGAAGTTCAGAGTCGGGTCGAGCAAGCGGGTTTTTTGCAATCCGATGAGTACTGGATCGGTGCGGTTATCGGTTCCCAGTCCTCGAACCCCGAGCCGTTCACGCGGTCGGCCAGGTTCTTCGAGACGTTCCGGAATCCCAATTTCAGAGCGGAATCGCCCCCCACGTTCAAAGATACGCAAAATGTTCCCGGGCTGAGAGGATTCGAATCGAGGCAATGGGTCCAGGAAGGGCAACATGCCCTTGCGATCGATTTCGTAGGGGGTCGGGGCCGGCACGTTTTGAATCCGTTGCGGCTTGCCATACATGGAGTAGCTTTCACCGAATCGGGCTGCTTTCTCCGGAGTGCCCCCGTTGTTGTACATCGCAGCGCTCCAGAGCATGCATCCATGCGTCATCATACTTTTTCGTAGTTGCAGTACCTCGTTGGCGTGGCACTGCCCGCATGCGATGTGTGCGACGCGGAGGTCACCTGGATTGACAAACCGAACGAACTCAGGGCTTTCATGGTTGAGCAGTGCGTAACTGCGCACAGGGTTCGCAGACGAAGTCCACATGTCTGGATACCGAGGATGGACGTGCGATCCCTTCTTAGAAAAATCGTTTGGATTCCCACCGTGGCAATCGACGCAGCCGATCGAAACCGTGTTGGGTGGGTGCATGTTGCCGACGTTGGAATGGCAGGTGACGCAAGAGGTGCTTTTGATGCTTTCCTCGTGTTTCGATTGCTGAGTGAGGTTGACGTTCAGCAGGTCATCTGGGATCGGATAGGACGCGTTGCCAGCGACGCCGAGATTTCTGGCGAGTCCCCACGGATCCTGGCCGGGTCGCGTTGGAGCGCTGGGTGCATGGAATTTCCCGTTGGTTTGAAAGGCTGCTTTGGCAACTTGGGCGTAGCAATCAGCATCGTGGATCGCTAGAAAGCTTAGGCAAGTAAAGAGGTGGAGGGAGACCAAGCGAATAAGAAACTTGGTCCTGCCGTTGTTCATGAATCAGTACTCAAACGAAGCCTCAAAAAAGCCAGCCGCAAGATTATTCACGCTACCTTCGAGCGGCTGATACAAATCGCGGAAGCCATTGCCAACGATCAGTCCGGAGAGACCGCCGACAAGGCTCACGTTGTTGTTTAACAGTGGACGGTATTCAAATCCGCCGCTCAAGTCCAGACCGATTTGGTCCCGAATGTTGCCCTGAAAGACGAGCGTTTCAAGAGGTGCGGTGTGATTGAACCACAAGTAGTTAGCATTGGTGATCAGTTTCAGCTTGGGGGTTAAATCGGCATCAAAGCCAGCATTCACAAGCTGCAACCCGGGATTGACGAAGTTGGTTTGGCCCTGGAATTTACTGCTGCGCAGATTGGGAATCAAGCTTTGTCGATTGACCAGGTTGACGCCAAAGAGTCTGATTTGTTGGCGATTCCAGTAGCTGAATTCACCGCCGGCAAAGTTCGGATTGTCAAAGATGGCATCGAAGCCTGTCGCCCGATTGTCGTTTGGATCGCTGTCGCCGGAGGCGTAAAAGTAGGAGCATCGAAACCGTGCCCAGTCGCGATCGTAGGACAACTCGAGCGCCCCCATGAAGGCGTTGATGTCTTGACGCGAACCGGCTATGGGATTGAGTTCGTCGACGCCGGTCACGTAATACATTGCATGACTGACGTTGTATCGATGGATGTGCCCGTTTCCAGCCCAGCCTAGGTAGTATGCGTCGACTTGGTGGGGAGCAAAGACGCCGACCGGGTCTGGTCGAACAAGGAATCGGTTGTCGTCAAACTTCGTGCTGGCCTTGTCTTTGTTATAGTGGAAGCTTAATTCCGTGTTGTAGCCAGGAAAGATGAAGTCATTGCGGTAGTAGTTTGCTATGAGCGTATTTTGATGCCGATCGTCGAAGGTATTGAGGAGGCTGTTGGTGTCCTTTTCCGTTTGGTCGAACCAAACGACGTTGTATTGATCTTGGTTGCTTAGCCGATTTCCGAAGACGCGAACCCCACGGTTCGTATCGGAAAAAATGAAGCCGCGAAAATCGCTGGTGAAGGGTTGCGATCCTGCTCGAACAGACAAGAAATCGTAGTTGGGACTCATATCCGCGATTTTAGATTCATAGAACCATTCCTCGAGTGCCCAATCGGTTCGATGTCGATTGGTGCCGTCGCGCGCGTCAGGAGAGACCACGGCCAGCTCTTGAACTTTGAGGTAGTTCTGATTGAAAATGGCGTTAACACGAAATCGCCAATCCACTGGTTTGAAGGCCGCGTCCCCTTTGAATAGATCGACGCCTACCGAATTGCTTTGGGTGAAGAAGAATTGATTGGGATTGCCGAAGAACTCGTTTTGAAAAGGGTTTTGAGTGGCTTCGAAAGGGGTTGTCGGAATCGGAGTCTGACGGAGTTCGAATAGATTGAGCTGTTTGATTTGCAGCTTCAGAAATGTATCTTGGCCCGCGATGGGGAAGTCCCCTTTGAGGACATTTTGATTGTATGGGTCATACCAAGCGCCCTGCACGGATGGATAATCGTCCCCAATAGGATGTCCCTTGCCGTACCGGTCCCACTTGGGAATCCCGACTCGCCAGCGGTCCTCGATCGGTACAAAGTGGCTTGTGTTTTGAGATTCCGTGGGCAGGACCGACGTAGGGCCCGTGAATCCCAACGGGGCTTCGAACATCGTAAACTGATACGGAGCAGACTCAGGCGGGAAGCTAGTAGCGTTGGGCAGGGACGAACCGATCAAGTCGGGGGGGGCTAAGCTCGGGGGCTCTCGCTGATCGCTTGCATTGTTCGAATCGTCATTCGGGTTGCCATCGCTGAGGGAGAGCCGAACAGGATCGTTTGCCGGAGGGGGGGAGAGCGGAATGAACTGGGCGAACGCAAACCCGTCACCGCATGACGCGAGAATCGCCACGAGAGCTATTAAAACGGCTTGGCAGAGGATCTTGAACACAAGTGTGCAATTATTTCAAAAAACTTTCGGACCGTTGGGCACATAACGATTCCATCGGACGTAGGGGCGTAGGGGCTTGGAAGATTCGGTGAGAAATTGTCGGAATAGCGAATATGCGATGTCTCTTCCTAGCAAGCCTGCCAGTTTGGGTGAGGTAAACCTTGACGCTTCCGTGAGTTGTGCGGCTGGCCAATGTTTGACTGTTTCGGTTATACGGTCCGTGACGATTTTTTATTCTTGGCTTTGCGTTTTGCAGAACGCAGTAGAAACCAGCAAGTTAGCAGTGGCGGTTGTAGTATGCCAATGAATCCAAGTCGTATGTTGATTGCGGGCGTGTGTGTGTCTCTCTCGGCCGAATGGGTTCAGGCAACGGAGCCGCTTCCCAAGATGCGAGTACCCGACAAGAACATATGGAAGGGCGAGGAGCCAGAGCTTCGCAAGCTGAGAAATCCCATGTCGATAAATGATTGGGAGTCGAAGCCTGAGACAATCCCATTCTACGACCAAGCGGCCGTAGTAGAACGACGAGGGCAGGAAACGCCGAGTGGCAGGAAGTACGGGCGGTACTGTGAAAACGGATTTTTGAGATCAGGCTATCCGAATTGGTTAGGACGATTCGCTATGCCTAGCAAGGACGCTTGCCATCAAGTCGGCTATGTTGGGGGCGGGACACTTATTGGAGGCTCCTGCCGGCGGACGGATCAAGGAACGTTTGGCATGGACTATTCGGGGTACTGGTTCTCGAGAAAGACGTGGCTCAAGTGGAGTCAAGGCGAACGCTATCAAGGCGGAGCAGGCCGCTACGAAACCGAAGGCCCAAGGATCCT
>JANODW010000335.1:0-6149 GCA_031412875.1 Pirellula sp.
TACTTTCGATCTCGGCGGCATTTGGAGGAATGATGGAGAACTCGGTGTGAGAGGAAAAGGATTCGGCGATTAGGAAAATGTGCAACCGATTGATTGCTCGGTTGGCTAGGGTGTCAGTCCGACGGGGTCATCGATCAGTCCCAAGACCGACCAACGGATAGGGCTGTTTTCTACGCCAAACGCATCGCGGATCGTGCTGCCATCGCTGGTGAGCATGACGGTTTCGCCCCGCCCCGCTCCGAGCAGATCGACCGCGATCAGCGGCGACCCATCCGGTGTTTTCCCGTCGGTTTGCAATGGTTGGCAAATGAGTAATTTGAGGTTCTCCAAGCTCGGGTGCTTGACGGTGGAGGTTGCGTTTCCGAGGACGATGGCAGCTTGCATGAGGGTTCTTTGAGACGGTTAGGACGACAGATGGCTCGTCCCGCCCAGGACGTGCAGGTCTTCGATCAACGAGCATCGGCGCTCTCTGGTAAACGTGAGAGGAGTCGTCACTCCTTCGCCGGTAGGGCCGGCGATCGAGAATGAAAGGTAACCTTCACCACCCAACCCTAGCGACGCCATGCAAGGTCCATTTTTTACGAACAATGTGGTGTCCATGGCTCTGGCCATTTTCGTCATGTTTCGAACATTTCTCGAATGTATGATCGCGGTGTGCCTGTAGCCATGCTCGGCCAACTGAGCCTGTCGCACGCATTCATCAAAGTTCTGGCACCGCACAAAGGGAACAAACGGCATCATTTGTTCGGTGTGAACAAATGGATGCTCCGAAGTTGTTTCTCCGAAAAGCAATTCGACATTGGGATCGATGGTCTTCCCGGCGGCGGCGGCCAATTTAACGGCGTCTTGGCCGAGGAGTTCTTTGCGTGCAGCGTAGTGTTTGTCTGCTCCGTCACCCACCTGTTGCAAGGCCGCTTGGGTGAGCCGATCGACTTCGGTGGATGTCAATCGCACAGCGCCGGCCCGTTCCATTGCGGACATCATGGCATCGAACACACTGCCGACGACGAAGACTTCTTTTTCTGCGATGCAGAGCAAATTATTGTCGTAGGCTGCTCCTTGGATGATACAGCGAGCGGCCAAGTTGAGGTCCGCGGTTTCGTCGACGACGACAGGTGGGTTGCCTGGTCCTGCGACGACAGCGCGCTTGCCGCTGTTGAGCGCTGCTCGGGCAACTGCAGGTCCACCGGTAACACAGATCAACGCGACGTTGCGATGCTTGAATAGTTGCTGCGCGGTCTCGAGGGTCGGTTCGCAGATCAAGCAAATGAGGTTGTCGATGCCGAGGTCCGCGTGGATGGCTTGATTGAATCGGCGAACCCCTTCGGCAGCAACTTTCTTGCCGCTTGGGTGAGGGTTGACTACCAGCGTGTTCCCGCCGGCGATCATACTGACGGCGTTTCCTGTGATCGTTGGAAGCGAATGCGTCACGGGCGTGATCGCGCCGATGACACCGAACGGGGCGTGTTCTATCACGGCCAAGCCATGGTCACCGCTGAAACACTCGGTCCGCAGGAACTCGACCCCTGGCGTTTTTTCGCCGAGCGTTTTGAGTTTCTCGATTTTGTGCTTAAGGCGTCCTACTTTGGTCTCCTCCATTTCCATCGTGCCCAGTTCCACGCAGTGGTCGATCGAGATGCGACGAATGTGATCGATGATGCGACGGCGGTCCGCGATGCTTCGTTCTCGCAACTGTTCAAATGCGGTTCGAGCGGATTTAACCGCATCGTCGACGTTGCTGAAAAGCCCGAATCGTCCCATTGCTGCCGTGGCTCCGGCGGCCTGAGACGGCGCGAACGCGGTGGCGTTCGCCGCTGCTCCCGTGGGCGATGGAAGCTGGTTCCGGACCTCATTGAGGACTTGTTCCACTACGGAACGAATAATGTTTTCGTTGATTTGCATGGGTGTACTGCGAAGTGGTTATTGACGTTTGTAGACGTTGTTTTTTTCGATATGGACCGTGTCGACGATGCCGATGATGACGCAGTCGACCGGTAGTTTGCTTGTTTCGGGGGTGAATCGCGCGCTGCTTCCTTGCGTGATGAGCACCATGTCACCGACGCCTGCACCGAGCGTATCCACCGCGATAAACGTCCTGCCGGTAGATACCAGCTCTGAACGCTTACTGGGCTCCAATCGAAAAGGCTCGACGACGAGCAGCTTTTGGCCGACCATCGTTTCCACCTTTTGCGTGGAGACAACCGCTCCTGTGACTTTCGCAACGAACATGTTTCTGTCTCTTGTGTTGACTTGGCCAAGGGTCTTTAACCGTTCGCCGGTTTTTATGTTTTTATCGCGGCAACCGTTTGACGGGCCACGATCAATTCTTCGTTGGTTGGCACAATCCATATTTGGATTTTGCCTTGTTCGCTATCGATGCGACGCTCGCATGGACCGCTGGCGTTGCTGGTCTGGGACAAGTGGATACCGAAGTCTTCGAGGCCCTGACAAACGGCATCGCGAATGCGTACTCCGTTCTCACCGATACCACCGGTGAACACGATTGCATCCGCACCTCCCAAGGCCATCATCATCCCTCCCATTTGTCGACGGATATCCGCGACGTAGACGTCGATCGCGAGCTTTGCATTTGCGTTGCCCGTATCGGCTGCTTTCTCCAAATCTCGAATATCACCCGAAAGTCCATTGGACAGTCCGAGCAAGCCAGCTTGCGTGGATAGCATGTGCAGCAATGGTTCGAGCGTTAACCCGGTATGCTTCATCATCAATGGCAAGCAGTAGGGATCGAGGTCACCCACGCGATTGTTTTGCGGCAAGCCCGTTTGTGGACTCATGCCCATTGTGGTCGCCATACTTTTGCCGTGGGAAATAGCGCACAACGACGAGCTGCCTCCGAGATGGCATGAGACAATCCTTGCATCCGTTCGTCCCAGAAGTTGCGAAGTCCTCCAACCGATATACCGATGCGACGCACCGTGGAAGCCCCACCGGCGAATGGGCAGTGAGTCAGCAAGGCTTGATGGAATGGCATAGCGTTTCCATGCGTCTGGAATCGTCTGGTGAAAATCCGTTTCGAATGCGGCCACCAAAGGAATATGCGAAGACATACTTGCGAGCTGTTTCATGGCCGCCATGTAAGGTGGGTTGTGCGCCGGAGCTACCGAGTTCATCTCGTCCATGGCTGCCAAGACCTGTTCATCGATCCGTTGGACGCCGGAAAGACGCCCCCCATGAACCGCTTTGAATCCGATCGCGCTGATCTCCGAGGCGTTTTGCAAACACCCGTGGGTGGGATGCGTTAGCTGGGAAATACAAGCATCGACCGCAGTGCCATGATTGGGCACCGACTGAATCAACTCGCCCCGGTACTCGCCGATTTCTACAAAGCAGCGACTCTCGGGTGAACCGATGCGTTCCACGCCGCCGCGCGCGAGCTGATGCTCGGTCGACATATCGAACAATCGGTACTTGAAACTAGTGGAGCCTAAATTGGCAACGAGGACCTTCATGGCTGATCTGTCACTCCGTTTTGAAGGACTATTTAAAAAAGGCTGCAACGAGACCTTCGGAAGGGCGTGGGATGATATGGCTGCTAACCAATTCACCCACTTGCGCTGCCGCTGCTGCACCCGCTTCGACCGCTGCTCGCACGCTGCCCACATCGCCGCTGACCATCGTGGTCACATAGGCGCCCCCGATATCGACTCGCTTTACGATTTCGACATTCGCGGCCTTGGCCATCGCGTCCGTTGCCTCGATCAGAGCCAGTAGGCCCTTGGTTTCAATCATTCCAATTGCATTTTGCATGTTGTGTAAACTCGTGAGTTATTAAAGGATTAGTTGGGTGTGGTACCAGTAGAAACTATTCTGCCGATGACGAGGAAGCGTTGACCTTGAGAACTTTGTAGAGGTCATCGTGGGGACGTGCGATCACTTGCACACTCATGACTTGGCCGATTCGACCGGCGGCAGCCGCGCCCGCGTCGGTGGCCGCTTTGACCGCAGCAACGTCGCCGCTGACGAAGGCGGAAACCAGGCCGCTACCGACTTTGTCCCAGCCAAGGAACTTCACATTCGCTGCTTTCATCATCGCGTCGACAGCCTCGATCAGGGCGATAAAGCCCTTGGTCTCGATCATGCCGAGCGCTTCATTCACTTTTGCCATAAAAACATCTCCAATTTGAAAGGAAACTAAGTAAGTAAAACTCGTGGATTACAGGGGATTAAAAATGGGTCGATTCGTGGGTCGCTCCGACGGGCGAAATCGAGCGCCCTCGAAATCGCCGTCAATTAGTGGTCGGTGCATTTGCAAGGTTGTTGTTTCTTGAGTTCAATCGATAGGGCTCGATCCAAGTCGCAGGCGTTGCCCTCGTCGGTATCGATGTGAACCTCCAGCTTGGCGTGAGCATCCTCGCGAACCAGCAGGTCTTCGAAGACGACGGAGCACTGATGCGATTTGACACTGAGCGACATGAAGTCACCGTTTTTCACGCCATAGTAGGCGGTATCGCTGGGGCCCATATGGACGTGCCGCGCTGCGCGAATCACACCATGGGTCAGTTCCACCGCTCCGGCGGGCCCCACCAGCACGCAGCCTGGAGTGCCGGCGATGTCACCGCTGTGCCGAACCGGAGCATCGATCCCGAGGGAAATCGCGTCGGTATAAGCCAGCTCGACTTGGCTCGCTTTTCGGGTCGGCCCCAAAACCCGAACGTTGGGCAACATCCGACGGCGCGGACCGACAATCATCACGGTCTCTGCGGCCGCAAAGAATCCGTCTTGATAGAGGCCCTTCTCCGGCGTCAGTTTCTTTCCCGGACCAAAAAGTTTCTCAACATGTTCGTCGGTTAAATGGATGTGGCGGGCGGAAATACTCACCACCAAATTCGGTTTGGGGGATTCGCCCATCGCGGGCTTGGAACCAGCGTTTTCCATAGCGCGCTGGACGGCAGCTCGTACGAGCGACTCAACAATGCGGGGGTCAAGGTTCTTCATGGAAATAGTCAGGATGCGGATTCGTTCGAAGGTGTAAAGTCGGCAACGGAACTGGCTAGGATCAATTGCGTGTCGGTTTCCGCGACGTGCGCGCGCCATCTGGAATTCAGTTCGTCGTCTGCGACCAGCGTGTGCACGTCGGACCACGCGCACAAGCGGGCAAGACTGGAATGGCCGAATTTCGAGCTGTCCGCCACGATAATTGTGCGATCCGCACATTGCATCATGGCTCGCTCGGTTTCCACCAAAAGCATGTTGCTGTTGTAAAAGCCTTTACCGTTTATGCCGGCTACGCTGAGAAAGGCCTTCTGGACGTTGAGCGATTGCAACATTTGGTTGGCGAAATTGCCGAGCGTCACGCCCGTCCGATGATGCAACGCCCCCCCTAGCAAAACCAAATCCACCGAATCGCAGGAAGAAAACAGATTGGCGACCGGCAACGAATTGGTCACGATCTGCAATGGGCGCCCGATGAGCTGCCTGGCGAGTTCATAGGTGGTGCTGCCACCGTCGAGCAGCAGCGTATCGTGGTCGTCGATCAAGCTCGCCGCCGCTTGGGCAATGCTCCGTTTTTTTTCCCAGTGTCCAGGGTTTTTATTCGTTTCGAACTGCTTCACGGCGATGGTTGGCCCGGTCGAAAAGACCCCGCCATGCGTTCGCTTGGCCTCGCCCGTATCCTCCAAAGCCTCTAAATCCCTGCGAATGGTCGACTCGCTGACGTCCATCGCATCCTTAAGGTCTGGAATCGACACGAAACCATGCTCGCGAATGAGCTCGCGAAGTTTGGCTCGGCGGACAACCGATCCGTTCAAGTGGCTGGAGGGGATCATAACGGTCTGTTTGACGGATAAGTGACGCAAAAACGCCAAGAGTCCCCAGTATGCGCCCATCCGGCCCGTGTTTCAACGCCCCACCCCCGCTTATTCGGCAATAATCCGCCCGGTCAAATGGGTTTTGGATGGAAACATTCACGTTTCCGCCATTTATTTGAAAAAAATCAATCAACGTCGTGGGTGGGGAGGGAAGCGTCGTTTTGGCGTTTTTTGATTCCTCGAACCAAGATGACTTTGTACGCGTACGCCACATCTCACGACCGTTGCTAGCTCATCTGCGAATTTGTGGCTATCTTAATTCCTCCATCCAGCACCCCTGCGAACTCTCAACCCAATCCGTACCTATGAGCGAAGTTTTCC
>JANODW010000336.1:0-10640 GCA_031412875.1 Pirellula sp.
CCCATTCCGAATTGCTGAGCGCTTTGGACCAACATGTCGATTTGGTCATCGGTAAACGAAACGATCTGAGTCGAATCGTCTCCGCTGGTCCTGGGTGCACCCGCCAGAATGACCGAGTCGTAGGATTGGAGCTCCACCAAACTGGAGAAAAGGTTGCGAGTATCGCGTACTTCGACATCGATGTCGTTGCGTCGCAGCGCATCCACAAACGGCTGGTAATTTCCGACCGCGGACCCGTCTTCGATCATCATGACTTTTCCCTTGCCTCGCGCATAGGAAAACGCTGTGGCCCGATTGTTTTGCGAAATCGTGTCATTGGCCGAATCTTCGGTAGTGAATTCCGCTTCGTAAGTATAACCCGCCGTTTCCTCGACTTTATGTGGAATGGGAACCACATTGATGTCGCGGTCGAGCGTATAAGGGCCATCGGCCAAGACCTCGGATTGATTCCCGATTCGCCGTATGACGCGCAAACGCCCCTCGACGTCCTTTTCCTTGCCGGGTTCGCAGTAGCGATTGATGACCACTTTGGCATCCACTGTTTGGCCTTGTCGGACATACCCTGGTACATCGATTTTTTCGAGCAGCACTTCGATTTGCGAATCGAGCCTGACCGGGACGACGTCGATCCCGATTCCGTTGTCGCTCAGCCGCTGCGCGGTCGCTTCTGCCGAGCCGAGCGTCTGATTTCCATCGGTCAAAACAACGATGCGTTTGGCGGAATCCTCCCTGAAACTAGCTTGAGCGAGCTTGAGCGCGCTCTCTAAATTCGTCGCATCTGACTTGCCGAAGAAGGACTCGGCCCGATTGATATTGGGCAAGTCTTCATCGAACGGAGGGATTTCAATGGACGCTTCACGACCGAAAACGATCAGGCCGGCCCGATCCTGACGATCCGAATGGCGATGCGATTTGACGCTCTGTATGGCGTACTCGAACATGAGTTGCCGTTTTGCTACTGGTATCGAGTCGCTCTGATCCAGGAGATAGATCACCGTCAGCTTTTCGCTCGACCAAATCCATTGGATCCCGGCAATCGCAAAAATAATCAAGAGAAGCACTAGGGTGCGCAGTGCGATAGCAATCCCTCTTCGCCAAGGCCCCAATCCAGCCAGCGATCTCATCCCCAGCCACCACACGGCAGGTATCACCGCAAGCAACAGAAGGTACCATGGGTATTGAAAACCAAATTCAATTCGGCCCATCTGGGATTACCTTGTTGCGTAGGGACAGGGCGATTGCTCAACCCAGCTTGCTGGAACCGTCACTGGTCCTAGTGAACAACCTGGATTGAATTACATTATGGCCGATCCGTGTGACCATTGGCCAGACGGGCAATGCTTTTTTCCTGAAACTCTAGAAAATGAAACGTTGATACCAAGATGCGGATGCAGATCAATGGAATTGAAGTGGAGGATACCTTCGCCGAAGCATTTGATATGACTGGGACACGCATCATTATAACCGCTGCCGAGCCGTCGTGGGCCCAACGCGCTGCCGAAGCGATGACCGGATTCGCGACCAGCGTGATCGGCTGCGGTGTCGAGGCCGGGATTGAGCGCGTTCTCGAATCCGACGAAACCCCCGATGGTCGTCCTGGCGTTGCCGTTCTGATGTTTAGCGTTTCGGGCAGCGAATTGGAAAAGCAGTTGGTTAGGCGTGTTGGTCAATGCGTGCTCACCTGCCCAAGCACCTCGGTGTTCGCCGGCCTCGAAAGCGACAAGCGGATTGCTATGGGTTCGCAACTGCGATACTTTGGCGACGGTTATCAAATATCCAAGAAGATTGGCAAGGAACGCTATTGGCGGATTCCCGTGATGGATGGCGAATTCGTCTGCCAAGATACCGTGTACCGTCAGAGTTCGGTCGGCGGAGGCAATTTCCTGGTGCTGGCCGACACCATCCATGGAGCATTGCATGCGTCGGATTGCGCTGTGCGAGCCATCAAGCGATTGCGGAACTGCATCACTCCCTTCCCAGGCGGCGTCGCGCGAAGCGGTTCCAAAGTTGGCTCCAAATACAAAATGTTGAAAGCATCTACAAACGATGCGTTCTGCCCAACCTTGCGCGAGCAAACCAAGTCCTTTGTAATGGATCAAACAAGCGCGGCACTTGAACTGGTCATCGACGGATTGACCCCCGAAGTCGTTGGTCAAGCGATGCGGGTCGGTATCTTAGCCGCATGCGAAGTGGGGCCATCGTGCGGCGTTCGCAAAATTACCGGAGGAAACTACGGTGGTAAACTTGGCAAACACCATTTCTATCTGCACCAACTTTTGACTTAGATGCGAACAGTTTGGGATTGCCGAAGTTGATCAGCCACCCGACGCAAGTCGCTTTCGGCAAAAGCGACCTACGGTTGAATGGATTTTATGAAATCACTTCGCGGGCTTAAACTCTTGAAATTCATTTCCCGCACGAAACTGCAGATGGAATTTCTTGGTCGATGCGGGATCGATCGCAACCGTGTTCTCCTGACGTTCTACCGAATCGATCAGGATACGATTGACCATCCAGAGCTTTTGAGTCTCGGACTCCATCGCGGGAGGGGTTAGTTCGAGATGGATCCACAACCAGCCGCGTTCCTGTTCCATCCCGATCCATTTCAGCGACGATCTCACTGGGGATGCTTCAGACTTGGTGGTCGATACGGCAACGGATTTCACCCAATCGTTCGATTGGTTCGATTCCATTACCGCTTTGAATTCCACGCGGTTCATAGCGATGGGCGTCCGCCGGAGGTAGAAGCAATGGTCGAGGTACTTCGTCGCGACGGCAGGAAAGTTATCGTCGTCGATACTTGCACGCCGCTCTGGCTTGTCTGAAAACAGCTCTTTCGTCAGCGCGTTTTCGAGATCCTGTGGATGCAGGCGGATCGAGAGTTCCCACAACTTCGAATCCGCGTTCCATTTCATCTGACCTACGCAAAGGTGAAACGGATGCGCGCCACAGCAAACCATGGGAGTCGCGCAAGCCATCGCGAACAGGCTCAATACCAAGAGAGACAGCAAGGGTGATCGGGATCGGATCACTTGTCTGAGTCCTTCTCTTTCTTCTTGGCCTTGTCCTTTTTCTTATCTTTCTTCTTGCTCTTGGTTTCCTCGCTGGTCTTCGCTTCGGCAGGCTTCGGATCGGTGACCTTATCACCGATCTTCGCGTCATCCGCTTTCTTCGCGTCATCCGCTTTCTTCAAGTCGTCCGCTTTCTTGGCTTCGGCTGCTTTCGCGGACTCGGCTGCTTTGGCGGCTTGCATTGGATTGGGACCTCCGAAGTCGCCTCCTCGTCCTTCCCGTCGGCCTTTGAATACTTGGAATTTCGACGCTTCCATGGAGGGTGGGAAATGGTTGTTGTCTCGATCGACGTCGGCTGTTTCTCGGTATGGGTCGAGTTCCACTTTTTTCAGGGGCTTGTTGGCAATGATGAGGGTGTCGAATTTGGTGCTATCGACCCGCCATGCTTCAGCGGGGATTCGGTATTCTTTGGTGGAGCCGTCTTCGAAATGGGCCATGAAGATGATTGGCATGACCAATCCACCGACGTTCTTGAACGAGACGCGGTAGTACATGTCGGTCGTTTCCAACATTGCCTTTTCTTTATCGCTGAGTTCGCTCTTTGCTTTCTCGAAGGCCTTGCGTTGTTCATCGGTCACTTTTTCAGGGTCGTAGGAATTGTAAAAGTCCTTGAGTTCCGGGAATGCGTCGGCTCGTTTGGCCAAGGCTTTGTCGCGTTGTTTTGAAAGCGACGGCAATCGTTCCGCTTTCTTGGCCTTTGCTATTTCGGCGTTTTGATCGGGCGAGTTTCGATCTATTTGGAACTGCTCTACTTTGTCGATGGAAATGTCGCAATGGTCGGTCGTATAAAACCAGCCTCGCCAGAACCAATCCAAATCGACGCTGGAAGCATCTTCCATCGTGCGAAAGAAGTCGGCTGGCATCGGACGCTTGAATTTCCATCGCCTGGCGTATTCTTTGAATGAGAAATCAAACAGTTCCCTGCCCAGGATCGTCTCCCGCAGGATATTCAGCGCGGTCGCTGGTTTGGTATAAGCGTTTGGACCGAACTGCATGATCGAATCGCTGTTGGTCATGATGGGCACTTGATCTGAGCTTTGCATATAAGGCACGATCAGTTCCGGTTCGCCGCGTTGGGACGGATACTGGTCCTCCCACTCTTGTTCCGCGAGATACTGCAAAAAGGTATTTAGCCCTTCGTCCATCCAAGACCATTGCCGTTCGTCGCTGTTGACCACCATTGGGAAATAATTGTGGCCGACTTCGTGGATGACGACCGAGATCAATCCGTATTTGGTGCTTGCGGAGTAGGTACCATCCTCTTTGGGTCGCGGGCCGTTGAAGCAAATCATCGGATACTCCATGCCGCCGATTGGCCCGTTGACGCTGATCGCGATAGGGTATGGGTAATCGAATGTGTATCGGCTGTAGACGTTGAGCGTGTGAATAATCGCGTGAGTGCTGTACTTGCTCCAAAGCGGTTCCGCTTCGTTTGGATAGTAGCTCATGGCCATCACACTGTTGCCGTTGACGTTGTGCCCTTGGGCGTCCCATATGAATTTACGGCTGGTGGCAAAGGCAAAGTCGCGAACATTTTCCGCATGGAAGACCCACGTTTTCGTCTTGTCGGATTTTTCTTTTTGATTTTCTTTGGCTTCGTCGGGAGTGACGATAAACATAGGAGTCTTGGCGGTTTTGGCTTTGGCAAGCCGCTCTTGCTGCTCTGCCGAGAGGACTTCATTGGGATTCTGAAGAACACCGGTCGAGCCCACGACATGGTCGGCAGGGACTGTGATCCGAACGATGTAGTCACCGAATTCGAGCGTGAATTCTCCTTGGCCCAAAAACTGTTTGTGTTGCCATCCTGTTACATCGGTAAAGGCCGCCAAACGGGGAAACCATTGCGCCATCTCGTAGATGTAGTTGCCATCCTTTTCAAAAAATTCGAACCCGGTCCTTCCGTCCAACATCCGGGCGTTGTTGATCTTGTAATTCCATTTGATTTTGAACGACATCTCCTGGCCGGGCGGCAGCGGTTCGGCCAGATCGATGCGCATCATCGTATCGACGATTTTGGTCGCCAGCTTGGCATCTTTATGATCGGTGACCGACTCGATTTTGCAGCCACCGTCAAAGGACTTACGGAGGAGGAACGCTTCCCATTCGAGCGTCGAAACCCGACTGGTGAATCGCCGCGCCGATCGCGTCTTGCTGGCATCGCTATCCGGCCGGAAGATGTTGGCGTCCAATTGGACCCAAAGGTACCGCAGCGTATGGGGGGACAAATTGTGGTACCGGATCGTCTCATTGCCATGCAGAGACTGGTCGGCATCATTGATAGACACGTCGATGTTGTAGTCGATCTTCTGTTGCCAATAGTCGGGGCCCGGTTCGCCAGCAGCGCTGCGATAACCGTTCGGAGTGGGCAATATCTCTTCAAGCTGACGGAACTTGTCTTCTTGTCCGTACTTCTTGTTTGGAAAGGGTTGAGCAAAAACCGGGGTAACCAGAAACCCAAGAGCCAGAGCGCAAAAAGAGCCAATCCCAACGCAAAATTTCATCACTGTTCACTCGCTAATCAAAGGATGTCTAACCTGTGGGGAGGCTCAGCAGGTCGTTGTTTTGCAAAATGATAGCCTGATGGCAATTCGACTAGCGTAATTCGAAAGAAAAAATTGGCGAATAAATTTCTCCAGCCTCGTGCCACTGATTGGAATTAGCGTTGTACAGGGGACCACTCGTTCCCAGGCTCTGCCTGGGAACGCACTGCGGTGGAGGCTCCTGCCTCCTGAGTTCACTATCCAAGAAAGCATTTCGGCGAGGCGGAGCCTCGATCGCATTGAGTTACCAGGCAGAGCCTGGTAACTAGTCTGCAAAAGAAAAAATCGGCGAATAAATTTCTCAAGCCGAGCCTCAGGTTGAAATATTGACGAATTGCAGGGCGGCGAATGGATTTCCGACTTTATTCGAACCATCGCGTCCCCTATCCTATCTACTAAGGAGCGGGCGCCACCGAGCCTTTGGTAAAGCAAAAAACAAGAAAACAAAGCAATTTTATGAGCGATAGCAGTTTCAAAGTGGAGTGGGCTCCCAGAGTTCACCGTTTGCCCCCGTATCTCTTTGGTCGAATCAACAATTTGCTGTACCAGAAACGTCGAGCAGGCCAAGACGTTATCGATATGGGGATGGGGAATCCGTCGGATCCGCCCGATCCGTTGGTGATCGCCAAACTGACCGAAGCAGCTTCGGATGTGGGCAATCATGGCTACTCCAAGGCCAATGGAATCCTGAATCTACGCCGGGAGTTCACCAGTAAATACCTCCGAAAGTATGGGGTTCGGTTGGACCCGGAGACCGAGGCGCTGGTCTGCCTGGGTTCAAAAGAAGGGTTTTCGCATATGTGTTTGGCCCTGATGGGAGCAGGCGATACGGCCATCATACCGGCACCCTATTTCCCAGCCCACATGTACGCGGTTATTCTCGCGTCGGGGAATGTGGTAGCGCTCGACGTCTCAAACACCGAGAAATACCTCTCGAACATCGCGTATGCATGCGAGCATTTCTATCCTCGCCCCAAACTCTTGATTATCAACTACCCACACAATCCGTCCACCGTTACCGTGGAGCCGGAGTTTTTCGTCGACGTGGTCAAGTTAGCCAAAAAGTACGGCCTGATGGTGATCAGCGATTTTGCGTATGCCGATGTTGCTTACGACGGGTACGTTCCCCCATCCTTCTTGTCGGCGCCTGGCGCGAAAGAGGTGGGAGTGGAATTCACGACCATGAGCAAAGGCTACAACATGGCGGGATGGCGCGTGGGCTTTTGTGCCGGCAATGCAGACATGATCAAAGGACTTGCAACCATCAAAGGCTATTATGACTACGGCATGTTTCAAGCGATCCAAATTGCAGCGATTGTAGCGCTCCGCGATACCGAAGCCACCGTTGAAAAGCAATCGATGATTTACCAAGGCAGACGGGACGTCTTGGTCGATGGTCTTCGCAGGCTGGGTTGGCAAGTCAACGTGCCAAAAGCAGGTATGTTTTTGTGGGCCAAAATCCCTGAGCCCTGGGCATCTCAGATGAACTCCGTGGACTTCGCGATGCACCTGCTAGAGCATGGAAATGTAGCGGTTAGCCCTGGAGGTGGATTCGGTCCTGTTGGCGAAGGCTACTTGCGTATGTCGTTGGTTGAAAACGAAGCACGGCTTCGTCAAGCGGTTCGACAGATCTCGGCCTGCTTGGACAAAAAGAAATCACCTAACCTCGTGCCTCAAAGCGTTTAGTCGTGAATGACAAGCCACGGCGGCAATAGTCCACCGCCGTACCGCAACCGACAGGGTATTGCTACCTACGAGGGAATCTGTTTCCGCCATACTTCCCAGGGAGTCTGGCCTCGAGCATGATAGTCGTCAAACATCTGCTTCTCTTTGAACGTATCCATACATCCAAAGAATCCATCGTGGTGCACTGAGAAGAGTTGCTTCTTTGCAATCAGCCGACTGAATGGCTTGGGAATGATCTCTTCGCCCGGCTCGATCACGTCGAAGATCGCTTTCTCCATGACAAAGAATCCCGCATTGACGCACAACTCCGCTTGGCCGACCGCAGTGATATCCTGTACCGAGCCGTCCGGATTGGCATTCACACAATGAAACGTTTGCGTGGGGCGAACAGTCATGAATGTTGCCACGGCGTTGTTCGCCCGATGAAAGTCGATCAGATCGGGCAAGTGGACATCGCTGAGACCGTCGGTATAGTTCGCCAGGAAGGTCGTTTCCCCTTGGAGATGAGGCTCGACCGCTTTGAGCCTTTGCCCGATGTTGGACATCAAACCCGTGTCAACAAATGTGATCTTCCAATGAGTCATGTCGCTCGAAAGCAGCTTTACAGAATCGTCAGAACCATTCATTACAAAATCGTTAGAAAGGCATTCGTTGTAATTGAGAAAGTACTCCTTGATAGCTTCGGCTTTCCACCCGAGGCAAAGGATGAAGTCGGAGTGGCCGTAGTGGGCATAATACTTCATGATATGCCACAAAATCGGATGATTTCCGACACACACCAGGGGTTTGGGGATCGAGTCCGAAAACTCTCGCAATCTCATGCCAAAGCCGCCGCAAAACAACACAACCTTCATCGACCGATCTCCCCTGATTTTCAAAATAGGAAGTCTTAAGTATACTTCCAAAAAATGAAAAGAAAGGGTCTCTAAGCCCGAGCGTTCGATTCCTCCCTTTCTGCCTCAAAAATTCACATGAATAGGCGTGGCCTCTATGTTAGAGGGACTATCAGGAAAACGGGTGCTTGTGTCTGGAGCGAGCGGATTCATCGGGAGGGTCCTCTGCTCGAAACTCCTCGAGATTGGCGCCCAAGTCACGGGGCTTTCTCGTCAAGATCAAAAGAGTGCATCCATCGATTGGAAAAAATGCGATGTCACGGACGAATATGCAGTGCGCGATGCTATTTTTCAATCGAAACCGGAAGTGGTCTATCATTTAGCAAGTGAAGTCACCGGTTCCCGGGACAAGCACTGCGTCTCGCGATTGTTTCACGCAAACCTGGCCAGCACCATTTATATGATGACAGCCGCTTCCGACGCGGGAGTGTTGCGGTTTGTCCAAGCTGGATCGCAGGAGGAGCCGGACAACGCGCTCGGAGACATCGTTCCCTCTTCCCCATATGCAGCCGCAAAATGGGCATCGTCGGCTTATGCTCGCATGTTTCACAACCTCTATGGATTGGGGATCGTTCATCTCCGTGTATTCATGGTGTATGGCCCCGGGCAAACAGACTTAAACAAACTCATCCCGTATTGTATTTTGGAGAGCTTGGCCGGTAGAGCACCGAAAATTGGCACCGGCGCACGGATGGTCGATTGGGTATACGTTGACGATGTGGTCCGAGGGATGTTGCTCGCAGGAATCGTACCGAACATCGAGGGCAAATCGTTCGAACTCGGGACGGGCAAGCTCACCAGTGTTCGCGAAACTGTGGAGTTGGCTGTCGAACTGGCTAATCCAGAGGTGACTCCTGAGTTCTCGATCGATTCGCGAAAAATGGAGAGCGAGTACTTTGCGCAATGGGAACTTTCCAATCAGCTTTTGAATTGGAAACCGCGAGTTGCCCTCCAGGAGGGTTTGCGGAACACGGTCCAGTGGTACTTATCCATGGCCAATAAAAAAATTGCATAGCTTGGCTGGCGAAGGCTATGTTGCAAGCCAAATTTTCCGACCGTGAAACGCTTCTGCAAATCCGCTTTTAGATTTGCATTCGACCCCTCGAATTCGCATG
Organism: Pirellula sp.; assembly: GCA_031412875.1. Lineage (GTDB taxonomy): Bacteria > Planctomycetota > Planctomycetia > Pirellulales > Pirellulaceae > JBKCUI01. The sequence continues at coordinate 9,306 of JANODW010000336.1, forward strand.
ATCGCTTGAAAGGTGGCCCGATCAAACCACGGTTTTCCTTGTTGGGATACAAAGAGGCTCAACAGCAATTCGATTTTTTTGGCGGCATGAGATTCGGCAATGGGTGAGAATACGTTGGGATTGCCCAAGTCCCCTTCGTACTTTGGAATCTCATACTCAAGAACAAGATGATTGCGAAACGTATTCCAAGTGACTTCCGCTAAGGTGCGGTGATCTTGGTGAAGATCTTCGCGGCGATGGGTGAAGACGATATCAGGCTGAATCGACGCGCTCAGGGTATGCATTGCCTTTTTGATATCGACTATTTGCGATGGAAAAAGAGTATCTTCAAAGTCAAAGAGATGCGCGAAACAATTCTTATTCCCACCGCACCAAGCATCAAAGGACTCTCTCGCTTCTGGTTTTCGCTCGGCATTGCATCCAAAAACGGCCCAGTCTACGCGAAGTTTAGGATTTCGGTCCAGCAAGCTCAGGATCGTCCCTCCGCAACCGATTTCAATATCGTCGGGATGCGCTCCGATACAAAGCACAGACTGAGTAGCTGACAAGTCGAAATACAAAGGAGGGTCCTCCATTCCAAGGAAAGTGAGTGGCTAGCCTCGCAGCGTGCCGGATCGAATTTTGCGAATCATTTGATGGTAAGACCAAACAGGGTTGCGAGCGTAGATCCATGCCTTTAAAAAAAAGCACACCAGCCCATTGCTGATGGGGCTATGTGGTGCGAACTTTTCTAACACCTTTTGCCTGTCCCGCCAATAAGCCGAGTCCTGCTGTAGCGATTCGTTTTCACTGTGTCGGCGATACATGCTGACGGCGCGTTGGACTCTGCTGTAGGGAATGTTGTCCCTCAGAATCCTCGAATAAAATTCGTAGTCAGAGGACTTTAGGTAAGACCTGTCGAACCCTCCCATCCGTCGATATAAAGCCGACCCGATAAAAGTGGCGCTCGCCGCCATGTAACACCATCCGAGAGTCGCATGCGCTCGGGCGGTCAACCAGCGCGGCATGGGTGCGAGTTCGCCAAGCGATCGGAGTTCCTCATCGACCCATCGCGTTCTGCAAAACAGAACTTCGCACCGTTCCTGTTGATAGACCTTCGCCACGGTATCGAGAGCTTTAGGCATCAACAAATCATCTGCTCCCAAAAATACAATCAATTCCCCTTCGGCGACATCAAACCCTAAACAAATCGCATCGACGAGCGGCATGCCCGAAGGGCGTGGGACAAGCGTCACCGGATATCCCGACGTGAGCTCGAGCGTGCCATCGGTACTACCACCGTCCAGGATCAGATGTTGCACTTCCACCCGATCGGAATTTTGACTCTGAACGGAA
>JANODW010000337.1:0-5399 GCA_031412875.1 Pirellula sp.
ATCCCTCGTATCATCGTAGGAGAGAACCAGACCTTCCAAGGCCCCGAGCAATACCTTCGCTCGCGAGGCGTGCAACTTGAGATTCTCAACGACGGCGAGTGCGTCGAACTCATGCGCGCTTTCATTGAAGCACGGCCAGAACTTTGGAATGAAGACATCGGAATTTAAACGCAGGCTGCCTGTCGCATTCATCGATCGAAATGGACTCCATGAACAACAAATCGAATATCAGTCCTAAGCCACGGGGGACGCATCCGAGCCGTGTTCGCTACGGGATGATCTTTTTGGCAATGGTCGTTGCGGTCCTTTTGTACCTCGACCGAATCTGCATGAGCATTGCAGGCGAAGCGGTGTCGGCAGATCTCGCCATCTCCAAACCCGAGCTCGACTGGCTATTGGGAGCTTTTTTTTGGACGTACGCCTTAGGCCAGCTCCCTGCCGGCTGGCTTGGCGATCGCTACGGAGCGCGATTGATGCTCCCGATGTACATTGTCCTTTGGTCGTTGAGCACAGGTTTGATGGGAGTGGCCAACGGATGGATCGCGATCTTGATTTTGAGGCTTCTGTGTGGCCTATTTGAGGCAGGGGCCTATCCGGTGGCGGCCAGCATTGTGGGGCGCTGGATGCCGATGGAAAGTCGTGGGGTCGCTAGTTCTATCGTGGCCGTGGGGGGCAGGCTCGGCGGTGCTATCGCGCCCATTCTAACGATCAAACTGATGCTCTGGTGGACATTGGGAGATGGGTTTTGGAACGCGTCCAGCAATGCGGTGGCTGCAAGCACGAGTTGGCGTCCCGTGATGATGCTCTATGGCCTCGTGGGAATCGGAATTGCAATCGTGTTTGCTTGGTTCTTTCGGAACTCACCCGAAGAGCATCCTGGAGTCAATGACGAAGAACGCGATTGGATTCGAGGCAATATCAATGCGCCCGTTCAAAAAGTCGGGAGAACCCCCATCCCGATCATCGCGATGTTGGCCTCGATCCCGCTTTGGCTTAACTGCTTCGTGCAGTTTGCGTCGAACATGGGGTGGGGTTTTTTGGTAACCAAGATGCCTCAATATTTGAAAGAGGTGCATGGGTCCTCGCAGTCTGCGCAGGGTTGGCTGGTAAGTTTGCCGCTCCTGGCTGGGATTGCGGGACTACTGCTGGGAGGCATTTTTACAGATGCGATGACGCGCATTCTCGGACTGCGTTGGGGACGCGCGATCGCCATGTGCGCCTCGCGGGTCATCGTAGCGATCGCTTTTTTATCCTGTTCGCTGGTTACGGATTCTATGCAAGCGACCATCTGCTTGGCGGTTGTTGGTTTTGCAACGGATTTGGGAGTCGCTGCGTGTTGGTCGTACGCGCAGGACGTGGGGGGGAAAAACGTCGGTTCTGTTTTGGGGTGGTCAAACATGTGGGGCAACTTTGGAGCTGCCCTTTCTCCTGTCATCCTAGGTAGAATCGTAGGGAGTTTTGAGGGGGCGTCCGTGGGATGGACGGCGGCCTTCGGTTGCTGTGCGTTGCTCAATGTGCTCGCAGCGTTTGCGGCGATCGGAATCAGTGCGAAAGAGCCGCTCGGTCCCTGAATCGCCATGCCTATCCCCCCTTTCATTCCAGTGGGGGAATCGGGTATTTTGATGACCGTGTTTGTCTATTCAGCGCTTTGTCCCCAAGCTCCCCATCCATGTTTCGATCGAAGGCAGCCGTCGTTGGTACAGGATTCATCGGGCCCGTCCACGTCGAAGCTCTCATCCGCGCAGGGGTTCGCGTCCAAGGAGTACTCGGCACAAGCTTAGAAAAGTCCGAGCGCCTGGCCGAACCGTTCGGGATCCCACGCGCGTATCGTGACTTCGATGAATTGCTAAACGATTCCGAAGTCGACGTGGTGCATTTGACCAGCCCGAACCGGTTCCATTTCGAACAGACGATGCGATGTCTCGAAGCAGGCAAACACGTGCTTTGCGAAAAGCCGCTCGCGATGAACTCGGAGCAGAGTCGTGAATTGGTCAAGCGAGCAGCCCAAGCCGATGTCCTTACAGCAGTCAACTACAATGTTCGCTTCTACCCGATTTGCCTCGAGGCGGCGGCGCGCATCAAAAACGGAGAGGTGGGCGACATCTTTCACATATCGGGGAGCTATGTCCAAGACTGGCTGCACAAGCAGTCGGATTTCAATTGGCGCGTGTTGGCCGACGAGGGTGGACCGCTGCGAGCGATGGCCGACATCGGTACGCATTGGCTCGATCTCATTCAAACCATCAGTCATCTGGACGTCCATTCGGTGTTCGCGGATTTGCAAACGGTGTACCCGATCCGGCATCGCCCCACCGGCGGGGTCGAAACGTTTTCGAGCAAAACAAATCGCGAACAACAGTCGGTCGCAGACGTACCGGTGGACACGGAAGACTACGGCGGTCTCCTGCTGAGGTTCCGCAATGGCGCACGTGGCATCATGCACGTCTCCCAAGTCACCGCCGGTCAAAAAAATTGCCTCCGATGGGAAATCGCAGGCTCGAAACAAAGTTTGTCCTGGAACAGCCAACGCCCGGATGAACTGTGGATCGGCAATCGCGATTCCGCAAACCAAATTCTGATTCGCGATCCGGGCCTTCTCTCGGATTCGGCTAGGTCGCATGCTCAAACGCCTGGCGGGCACAACGAAGGCTTTTCAGATACGTTCAAACAACTGTTCCGTTCCTTTTATTCCGCTATAGAATCCAAGACCAGCGGAATGAAAACTCCGTTAGCCGACTACCCCAACTTCACCGATGGGCACCGCGAGATATTACTTTGTGAAGCGATTCTCGAGAGCGCTCGCGAACAACGATGGATCGAATTAAAAACCTATGGCACTCAGTGATTCTGTCCTGATCGGTTTGCTCACGCATGAATCGGTCGGAGTTAGGTCGGCGGCGCTCGAATTGCTGAGCGGAAGTTTCTCGACCGATGCGCGCTGGCTGCCGCAGATCTTTGCCGCTTGGGATCTCTATGGCGCCCATGACGCATTCCCCGAGTTTCCACTGCTCACTCATTTCGCCATCCCAAGCGAACTGGTCAGCGAATGCATCGTGCGAGCGCAGCAGATGTCGGCGGGGAGAGCGCTGACAGACCGCGTGTGCCGCTGCGCCGGCAAACTCATCGAAGCGATCTCGGTGGCACCTCCTGTCATCTTTGTGGATCACGTTGAGGCCATTCATGAACTCAAGCTTCAATCGAAAATTTTCTTTCGCGTCAATGATCAAAAGATGCACGCGCGGTGCGGTTGGATCGATCGGGAGTTTGCTGATTTGGCCGAAACATTGGCAACCAATCCAGGGAGCATTTTGAATCTTTACGAAGTCCTCGAGAGTCAGTTCTTGCAGGGCAAAGCCGACGATGTTTTGAAGTCGGCGTTCCTGTCGCTCCGTTCGGATTTGCATGGCCATCAGGACGGGCAGGAAAGGACCATCGAACAGGTCTCGCATGTGTGCTTGGAACTGGCTACGCGTTATCGCATGGTGGGATATGAAGCTTGGTTTGTAGACTTGCTAGACCACCGCGAGTCCGCCATCGCGGATGCCGCTTCGGTCGGATTGGCGAGATGCCGAACCGACACGTCGTTGTCCTTGATCGCGGATCGCTTTGCCGACTATTCCAAGTCGGGGCAGCTACGATCCATCGATGTACTGCGGCGAGGTCGCATGCCAAAAACCTCCGATTTGCTACGGTTTTTGCGAGCGCACGGGCATGGTACCCAAGTCCAAAATGCACTCCGCGCAGCCGAGGTTTTGCAATTTGATTTTTCCTGCTTGGAGGATTGGCTGGAAGCACTCGTCGTGGTGGATGACCCGAGCTTCGAACGGCTCCGGGGACTGCTCAGTATCGTCGAGCCTTTAACAAACTCTTTGCCGCCAGCGGATAAAGCGAGAACATTGCATCTATTGCGCAGTCGATTTCAAGATTAATCTGGCACCCTCGATCAAAGGAGGGTGGGCTCCACCACTGTTTTCCGAGAGTTTTAACGACCCAAGACCGACAACCTGGCTGCTCCCTTAATCGACGGCAGCGGGACGAATGCGAATTCCACCATGAGCCGATGCATACTAGCCATAGAATCTACTTGCGATGAAACGGCGGCCGCCGTCATCAGCGAAGACGGGAATGTACTCGGCGAGTGCATTGCTACACAGACGGAACTGCATGAGCAATTCCAAGGAGTTGTTCCCGAGATTGCAGCGCGAGCGCACTTGGAGCGGATCCTCCCCGTGATCGACACCGCCATGCGTCAGTCGAACACCACCGCCAATGACTTGGTCGCAATCGCGGTGGCGACCTTTCCTGGACTTCCCGGTTCGTTGCTTGTCGGACTTTCAGCCGCCAAAGGACTCGCACTGGCTTGGGGGAAACCTATTGTCGGCATCAACCATGTCCAGGCTCACATCTATGCATGCGGGATGGGAAAACAGGAAAGCGTCTTCCCGTGTGTTGGATTTGTCGTCAGCGGAGGGCATACCAGTTTGTACCATTGCGTCTCGCCCACCCAATGGCACTTCATTTCGGGAACAATCGATGATGCCGCTGGCGAAGCGTTCGACAAAGTAGCGGTGATGCTAGGATTGCCTTTTCCCGGAGGGCCCGCTTTGTCCAAACTAGCCGAACAAGGAGACCCCGATGCGATCCCGTTTCCACGTCCCTTGTTGGACGACAAGACACGATTGGATTTTAGCTTCTCAGGTTTGAAAACTGCAGTGCGCTATCGTATTGCGGGAACGGGCAAACAGAATTGGAACGCAATGTCCTTGGACCCTCAGTTGCGAGCCGACATCGCCGCCTCCTTTCAAAAGGCCATCATCGACTGCTTGGTTGGCAAGAGCATGCAAGCGGTCAAGAAAGCGGGTGTCAAACGGTTGTGCGTTGGGGGGGGAGTCGCCGCGAATCGTGAATTTCGAAGTCGATTGAATGTTGCCTGCGAGCGGATGAGCGTGGAATTGCACATCGCTGCGCCGGAGCTCTGTACCGACAATGCCGTGATGGGCGCATTGGCTTGGGAGAAAATCCAGCTAGGCCAATTCGATACTCTGGAACTCGACGCAAAACCGGGTTTGCTGAGGAATCAGTAATGCTGGTCAAGACCCTTTGAACGTTTGGGCAACGCGATTCTCAGCATCGTCCCTTTCCCCAAAGTGGAGGTGACCTCGATGTTGCCTCTGTGGCATTTCACGATTTGGTTGACGATCGATAGCCCCAAACCCGTTCCTCCCGCAACGCGCGAACGCGACTCATCCACGCGATAAAAGCGATCGAATAATTTGGGAATGGCGGATTCCGGAATCCCGATGCCGTTGTCTTCGATTTCAATCTCGATTTTGTCACCAAGATCCTTCGCACGCACGCTGACCAGCCCGTTGGTTTCGTTGTACTTGATTGCGTTGGAA
>JANODW010000338.1:0-1044 GCA_031412875.1 Pirellula sp.
TCAGATCGTGCGTTGGCCGTGGGTTATTCACGGCTCGCTCATGGGTATTAAGCTGGCGATTTTTCGCAGTAAAGTTGAGTTCAGAGTGACACCTAAGGGAGCGTTGCTCCAAAGGTCACTTAGCTGGAAAGTTATCGCACCCTACATCGCGATTCTGGTAGTCACATTCACCCCAACTTTGTTGGGACAAGATGGGGGACCTGCGAAAGGATACTATTTCTTCTTAATCATCATTCAGATCAGTTACATTGCGGCCGTGGCTGGAATCGTCCTCGTACACCGGCACGAAGTTTCCAAATCTACGAATTCTCAGAGGCGTCAGAATGTCTAGCTTTATTGACCAGCAGCAAACGACAAAGAATCGTCGGCTTGGATTCCAGTTGGCGTCAATTGCTCTATTAACGCTTCTTCCTTTGTTCATGATAGTTCGCAACGGCATGGATGCGATGACCATTGTTTCGCCCCCCCCCAACGACGTGCAGCAAGCGGCGAACAGCCGCATTGCATCTTTGACTCGATCGGTTCCAACACCTGCGACTCGAACGTCGCAACTTAGATTTGGAATCCATGACCCCGGCAAAGTATTTGTGAAAGATGGGTGTTTTAAGATCCGGCACGTGTACATTTCTTGGGTCAATTTCGATTCCGAGCATCTGACGGATACTTTGCGTGAATTGGAGACGCAGGGATATGAACCGCTGCTTACAATCGAGCCTTGGCAAAGGGATGGTTCCAATGCGCCCCTTTTGCCGTCCATAGCAAACGGCGACTATGACGACGTGATCGATCGTGTGGCTCAGTCGCTACGCGTCCTTGAAAAACCTGCGATTCTTGCATGGGGCCATGAAATGGATCAGGACCTGACCGTAAGATACCCCTGGTCAGGTCGTCCTCCGCAGGAATATGTCAGGGCCTACCAGTACGTTGTGGATAGAATTCGAAAGCAGATGCGAACGAAGCACAAATGGGTCTGGACCGGGGTTATGAAAGAAGGTACTAACCAGTACTGGCCGGGAGACTCATACGCCGATTTTATCGGGATGC
>JANODW010000339.1:0-3633 GCA_031412875.1 Pirellula sp.
CTGCAAATCGAGCCGATGGGCGGGGAGATTGGCAATCCGGCCGTGCAAAGGGTACTTTAAGCATCCGTTTTCTGCGAATTCAGGCGCTCCATTGCTGTACAAACCACAACGCACCAACAGTTCGTCAAATCCTTCCAACCATCCAATACCGGTCGCATCATGAACGGGCACGAGGTTGGGATGAACGGGACCTGATACAGGGCTTTGCCATCCAAATTCGATGTCCCCACTCCAACACTTCCATAGTCCCATCCCACGATCGGGCAGTATGGTAGCTCGCATTTCGCCTGTATCGATCGTTAAGCAGCTCATGCCTGCTGATTTCCCATGCTTCAGCTCGCATTGGTGGACTTCAAAACGCCCAGTACCAGCGGTTATCTTTTGAGGCTCCTCGAACTCATTGGTGGCTGTCTGCTCGTTCTCGACGAAACGATCTGCGGTCAAAGGCTCGCGCAGTCGCCAACACAATAAAGAGCTTTTTGAAGTGTCCATGGCTTGACTCCAAACGGTTTCATTTGGCAGGAGGCGTTGCAACACTGCATGCGAAATCGAGGCGAGCCGCCAACTTGCCATCCACTGTCACTTTACCTGTCATGAAATATGCGGTCGAGACCACTTCGTTGAGCGTAACATCGATCTCAATCGTCTCGCCGGGCCGAACCATACGTTTGAATTTCGCTCCATCTATCCGCGTTGCAACAGGGACCGACCCGTCGTTCGGAGTGAACTGACTGAGCAAGATGGCTCCGCTTTGCAAGCAGCATTCGCACAAGATAACGCCCGGCACCAACGGGAATCCTGGGAAATGCCCTTGAAGAAAAAAATCGTCGGCAGAGAACGTCTTCCTACATACGATGCGTTTCTCTGTTTGTTCGACCACTTCGTCCACTAACAGCATCGGTTTTCGATGCGGGATCAGCGATTGAATCTGCTCTAAGTTTGCTACTGTCATTTGCCGACCAAAGGCCTCCGAGGATTATCCATAATTTGAGAGCCTAATCGTACGTCCAAGCCACAACTTCGCAAGCCGTTCCCCCTCGAGGTTGGAATGCATCATTAGCAAAGTACAACGGTGTGGAGCTAGCTTGACGGCTACGCGTCCAACGTCGCGTGAACGCGGTTCTTTGTCTCGTCGTTTCGCTTGGCGGTAACGGAACCGAAATTCAATTCGAGCTGATCGAACTCGCGACATCCCGCGAACTCTTTGTACAGCATGCTGGGCTGGACGTCTCTATTGTTCTGATACTTCTCACTCGCGTACTCCCGCACATCGCCGGTCAATTCGTGGTAGAAGATCTGACAAATACGTATTCCGGCATAGATCCGCACCGGTTGGACCGCAAACATCTCGATCGTCCAATGGCCTTTGAACCCCACATCTCCAAATCCGGAAGAGCAATGCACGAACAATCCAAGACGAGCAATGGAGCTCCTGCCTTCGATCATCGGAACCAAATTATGCGTCTCGGTATGCTCGACGGTTCGGCCTAGAAAGATCTGCCCAGGACTTAAAATCATCCCTTCGTCGGGAATCGTGATTCGCCGAAAGCGATTGGGGTGTTTGACATCCAGCACCACCTCTTCGTACACCAAGATCTCGTTGTGGAGCGTCAGATTGTAGCTATTGGGATTGAGGCATTCTTCACAAAACGGAGTGATATGAATGTCCGACCCTTGCCGTGCTCGGATTTCTTCGCCTGAAAGGACCATGCCACAAACCTGCTTAGAGTTTTGGTTGACGATCGATCAAAACGGGTGCTCTGCTCACAGCCACCCAACGCACGAATCAGGATACACAGGATTGGCAATTGCGGGGAACTGGATCAGATTTTTTCATCTACATTCCCCAAACTTTTGGCCGGAAGACTGCCAAAAGGGGAAAAATTTGCCAAGTTGGAAAAATAGTTTCCATTGGATTGAAATCCATGCGAATATCTTTGGGGGCGATCCAGGGCCTTGCGGTGAGTTGAGGGCACGAATGCATCCAGGTTATATTTTCGCGAACTTTTCGTGCTTGCGGCTCGTCAAATGCGTACAAGAGTTTCGGGTAAGGTCACTATGGCGGCGACTATAATGCAGCCGATAACCGTAGCAAGAAGCTACCGAAACGAATTACGGATGGTCGAGTTAGCACAATCATGAAATTCAATCAAAAACACAAACTGAACAAAAGTAGGGACGCGTTTATTTCTCACTTCCGGCTCCTAGGACTACCCAAGGGAGAGTGCAGGACCAACGTGATTCGATCGGCGGCCCAGGCGATGTCTGTGGCCCTCAGCTTCCACGGGGATCGCAATGCCCATGACCATTCGCAGCAGTCCGCAGAAGACGTACGTCGGGCACGCATTGCCGTAGCCGCTTATCGATTGCTAGATCCGCGAGAGCGTAACGATTTGTACGAGCGTGTGCAACTTTGTTACCCCATCGATCGCGACAGCGATGAGCCGACGATTCCCGTTCAAGGCAAACTGTTGGACCAAATGCCCCGCATCCCTACAAAAGTGCGGATGCAGGCTACCAAACACGTCAAGCTTATGGAACAGCCCGTCATTGGCGAAGCCATCGAAGGAAATTCCCCCACTGACGAAGAACCTGGGGCGAGTCGCCAAACCGCGTCGTCGGTCGGTAACCACACCGAACTATCACTCGAGGAACGCCGCGGTATCGTGCGACTCCTCCGGGAGGCGCAGGATGCCACCGCCCAAGGACGAACTGCCCTAAGCTGGATAAGATCAAAACTTGGTATCTAGCGAATCTGGGTGTGGCAGTCCATCACGCGCTAAGCCATTGCCCCGCTCGTCGTCTTGTTGCTTCTAGGCGAGCGGCGGCCTGAAACCTGCAAGCAGTAGTTCGGGACCATTGTCCCCAACGAACAAACGTAGGAAACCAAGGTCTCATACGCTTCGCAGCGCGAATGGGTAACCGACTGGTCTCGAAAGGGCTGGCGAGCCGGGCGTGATACCCGCCAAACCACTTTCGATCCATTCATGAAACTGTCAAGGCGGAGAGAAATACCCAAGCAAGTTGGAAGCGGTAACCATCCTTACGGATCGAAACCGATTCCCCCAAAATTGCTCACGCCTATTAATGGCTGATAGTAAAAAGATTTCAAGCTTGGGAAGAGGAACGCAAACGGCACGCGGGGATGCGACGGATTCCCACCGTGGCAAATTGCTCTCGTTTGGGCAGCTTGAACAAAATTTTAAAAAAATTTATTCGGCAGAAGTTGAAAGCCGTAGAAGAAGTTCGTCAAACGAACGTTTCGCATGATAGTGGTCAAATTCATCGTCGATGCGACAGATCAAGCCATCGCGGAATCGGAAGTTAAGATTGACCCAATAAGGAGGCAACTCATGGCCCTGGAACCAGACTTGGTCCGTGAAACGTGCGACAATTCGTTCCGGCGAGATCATGAACTCGGGAGTCAACGAATTGACTTTACGCGAAAAGAATCCGTAAAAACGATCGAAGAATTCCTGCACTCCCTCCGCCCCATAAAACGTCCCTCCAAACGGAATCTCGGCCGGATCGGCTGGGCAATGGAAGGCCATGTCCTCAGAGAAGAATGCTTTGCAGGCCTCTCCGATCCCTCTCGCCCCGGAGTCGTAGGATTTTACAAAAACCTTCGCCATT
>JANODW010000340.1:0-2382 GCA_031412875.1 Pirellula sp.
AACCGGCTATCGTCGATGAATTGCGAAAACGAGGGCGCGCACCGCAGATGGCATTCGGGAGTCGCATGCAACGTTTCCGGGTCGACTTCGCCGATGACATAGCTCAAATAAAGTTGGCTATCGGTGATATCCTCGACCTCCTCGCCACAGACGCGGCACAAGTAACCCTGATCACATCTCGCCATCTCGCTATCTACTCCCAACTTCCAACTTCCAAAACGTCACTGGCCTTAGGTCACTGGCCGTAGGTCACTTTTGCCGAAAGTGACTCCCCGCGCACCCTTCGCATCATTATACAAACGGCACTCGCAAGCCAAATAGCACCCACAGAAGCGGATCGGCGCAAGCCGTCCGGCTTCACGATTGAGAGCTTAAAACCGTAGTTTGGGACCATCGTCCCGAACGAGAAAGAGGACGGGACAACGGTCCCATCCTACGGTCGTATTGATCCTGCATCGCGAGCGACCCACTATTTCACAGCCCCAGCACATCCATCATCGAGTACTGACGGGTCGGCTTGCCAACCAAAAATTGTGCGGCTGCGATCGCTCCGCTTGCATAGCAATCGCGGTTGGAAGCGGCGACTCTAAGTTCGATCGTCTCGCCCATCATGCCGAAGACGATCGTATGTTGGCCGGCATCGTCTCCGACGCGCACCGCATGGTATCCGATTTCGCCATGCGGTCTCTGTCCCACTTGCCCGACTCGGCCGTGCACATGTTCGTCGATCCCCATTTCCGCGGCTGCAATTTGGCCGAATTTCAGTGCCGTTCCGCTTGGGCTATCCTCCTTGAAACGATGGTGCCGTTCGATGATTTCGACATCGGCTCCGCCTGGGACATCCTTAAGAGCCCGAGCTGCGTACTCCACTAGCTTCATCGTCAAGTTGACGGCGACGCTCATATTGGGCGCATAACAGACGGGGATCACCTCGGCAGCGCGAGCGATCGAGTCGATCTGTTCTTTGCTCAAGCCAGTCGAAGCGATCACGAGTGGGATTCGCTTGGCCACGCAGTGTGCCACCGCGCTCATGCATCCGTCGGGCGACGAGAAGTCGATGACGGCATCGATTTTGTCGGGCCAATCGCTGCTGACCGGTACCCCGATGGGGGCGATACCAGCAAGCGTCCCAGCATCTTGGCCGAGATACTTGGAGGTGGATCGCACCAGGGCAGCGACAATTTTGACAGAGGGGTCAGCGCTGCCCAGCGCGATAAGCCGTTTGCCATTGCGTCCGGAAGCGCCGTGAATAGCCAATTGGAGCGGTAGGGTCATAGGACGTCGATGGTGTGTGGGAGGATGCGTTCGGTCGTTTATTATTCTGCTTCGGTAGCAATAAAACCGTAGGATGGGACCTTTGTCCCGTCCGTTCGTTCGTAGGATGGGACCATTGTCCCGTCCGTTAGTTCGTACGAGCAGCGTGCCTCATTGTCTCCTTTCGCTCCGCGAAAGTAAGCTTCTGCGGAGCAAAAGTCGACACGTAGCTCAAGTTCGTTCGGGGCAATGGCCCCAAACTACGAACCTCATTCCGCGTCGGTCAACGCTTTCAAGGCCTCTAAGACAGCAGCGTCATGACCATCAACGCTTACTTTTTTCCAGACTTTTGCGACATTGCCCTTGGGGTCGATGAGGTAGGTACTGCGCTGGACCCCCATGCTTTTTTTGCCGTACATATTCTTTTCCCGCCAAGCGCCATAAGTTTCGGCGAGGGCATGATCGGGATCGGCGAGCAATGGGAAATTGAGTGAGAACTTGTCGCGAAACTTAGCATGGGAATCGGCATCATCGGGGCTGACACCGAGCACAACGGCGCCGAGTTCTTTGAGTTGGAGGCTCGCATCGCGAAACGCGCAAGCTTGTGTGGTACAGCCGGGCGTATCATCTTTTGGGTAGAAGTAGAGCACGACGGGTTGCCCCTTGTAGTCGCTCAGTTTTATCTTTTTGCCCGAGTCGGACAACAAAGAAAAGGAGGGAGCTTTGCTCCCCACGTCAAGCCAATCGCTCATGGTTTCCAATCCAGAAATAGTGTGGCAATGCGGGCCTCAAATGGTTCGAAGCGCTGAACAGCATATCATGCAACTCGGTCAAGACAAAGAGCCACAAACGACCAGCGAATCGTTGAAGACGCTTAGGTTATCCGACGACTCCATCGCGGCGTGGTCCCATAGTCGCCTTTCGCTCCGCGAAAGTGAGCGTTCGCGTAGCAAAAGTCGACACTTCGCGCAATAGTACCATCAAGCGATCAACTCGGATCCTGGAAACATAGCCCAGACCAGAAGAGTCGCTTTCGGCAAAAGCGACCTACGGTTGATTTGTTACTAACGCCGGAGTTGTGCGCAGAATAGTCGCTCCGCGAAAGTGAGCGTTCGCGTAGCAAAAGTC
>JANODW010000341.1:0-5340 GCA_031412875.1 Pirellula sp.
TTCCATTCTAATCCAACGGCATGGATCATGCGGTTGCAATCTTTGCCTATTCGGCCTCCCAAACCGATTCAATCGGTGCAATCGTCACGGCTTGCGAGCTTGAGGACTTCAGGCACAATAGAACGGGGTCGTTAGCGGAAGGGGCGCGAGCCCTCCGGTGGGGACCTGCGAATAATCACCGCGATTTCAGCCGCGACACTGGACGGCTTGCGCCGTTCCGCTACTGACGGGGCATCCGTTTCCATCCAGCGACCCATTTCCCCCTGATAGCCATGCCAACCGACTTTGCAAGCCACGATGACTTTGTAGACAAGCTTCCCAAGGCCGAGTTGCATTTGCATATTGAAGGTTCGTTGGAACCTGAAATGATGTTTCGATTGGCGGACCGGAATAGGCTCCGATTGCCGTTTTCGAGCGTGGAACACCTGCGCGGGGCATACCAATTTTCCAACCTGCAGGAGTTCCTCGATTTGTACTATCAAGGTGCGGGGGTGTTGCAGACGGAGGAAGATTTTCATGACCTCACTCAAGCCTACTTCGCAAAAATTCATGCCGATAACGTGTTGCATGCCGAGATTTTTTTTGATCCCCAGACGCATACAAACCGTGGCTTGCCGTTTCGAGTGGTTATTGAAGGCATTCTGTCAGCGATGAAGGATGCGGAATCGCAATGGGGAATCACTTCGCGACTGATCATGTGTTACTTGCGGCACCTGGATGAATCGGCCGCATTCGAGACGTTGAAGATGGCCGAACCGTGGTTGGATAAAATCGTAGCGGTCGGATTGGACTCGTCCGAAGTCGGGCATCCCCCGGAGAAATTTGCGAGGGTGTTTCGGGCATCGCAGGAGCGAGGGTTGTTGAAAGTGGCGCATGCGGGAGAGGAGGGGCCTCCTAGCTATATCTCCGAGGCGTTGGACCAATTGGGGGTCCAGCGAATCGATCATGGGAATCGCTCGTTGGAAGATTCCGAGTTGGTTACCCGTTTGGCACGATCGAGCATGACCCTCACCGTCTGCCCGTTGTCGAATCTAAAGCTATGTGTGGTCGACGAGATGCGCCAACATCCGATAGGGGAGATGCTGCGACGGGGATTGAGGGCGACGGTAAACTCGGACGATCCGGCCTATTTTGGCGGTTATATCAATGCGAACTTCAAGGCCATCGCGAATGCCGGGGTTGTCGATCGTGCCGGCTTGGTGACGCTCGCGAGAAACAGCTTCTTGGGCTCGTTCCTTTCCGACCGTGAGGTTCAGAATCATTTAGACGCGATCGACGCATACGAGCTAACATGCGGAAAGTAGCCGGCTTTCTAAGCATCGTGGATCCCTTTGTGGCGGCGCTTTTTCTGGTGGTTCTGATTGCATCGCTGTTCCCTTGCTCGGGACGCTCCGCGGTTTTCTTCGATGCGTTGGCGGATTTCGGGATTGTATTGCTCTTTTTTTTGCATGGGGCGAAGCTTTCGCGGGAGGCGATACTGGGGGGAATGCTTCATTGGCGGTTGCACTTGGCGACGCTGTCGGTGACGTATGGTCTGTTTCCCGCGTTGGGGCTTTTGCTGATAAGAATGCCTGGTTTGGATCCAGGCTTGTCAGCGGGATTGCTCTACTTGACGTTGCTACCCTCCACGGTTCAATCGTCGATCGCATTCACATCGATTGCTGGAGGAAATGTTTCGGCTGCCGTCTGCGCGGCGACGCTTTCGAACCTGCTGGGTATTTTCATAACGCCGGTTTTGGTAGCCGCATGGATGGCCGTTCCAGGATCGCGGGCGGAGGTTTCGTTGGATTCGGTAAAGAGCATAGCGCTGCAATTGTTGTTGCCCTTTGCGATCGGGCATTGGGTGGGACCTTGGATCGCAGGCCCGTTGGGCCGGCACAAATCGTTGGTAGGGCGGGTGGACCGCGGCACGATCCTATTGGTGGTTTACACAGCTTTTAGCGCCTCGATCGTAGGCGGTTTGTGGACACGATTGTCGTTTCAGAGCGTGTTGGGCATCGCGTTGATCAGTGGTGGATTGTTGGCATGCGTGCTGATGGTTTGCAATGTTTTCGCACGCGCCATGCGATTGAACCGAGAGGATTCGATCGTTCTTTTGTTTTGCGGATCGAAAAAGAGTTTGGCCTCGGGGGTTCCGATTGCGGGGACTCTTTTTCCGGCGACGGAGGTTGGGCTGATCATCTTGCCTTTGATGATTTTTCATCAAATTCAATTGGTTGCTTGTGCGCTGATAGCGAGACGATTGGCAAAGCAAGTGGTTAACCGGTCGGCGGAACAGCATTGAGGATTGGGTGGGCAGATGGTTAGCCTGCTAAGCCATCTGGAAATTATTGGATTTTCAGGTTAAAAAAACCTGGACCTGGATGCTGTCTACTGCATACGATACGTCCGTGCAAGCGCAAGGGAGAGGGATCTCTGGACGAATCAAGTAACATAGACATTAGTTCGCATCGGAATCCAAACTCCTGCTTGATTTTTCACCGCAATGAATACTGCACAAAAACCTGCGTCTGACTTAGGTTGGCTGCTGTCCAGTCCAACCTTTCAGGCTGTTCTCGGTGTTCTGATTTTGTTGGCTGTGTGTTGGATGGTCGTTTATGTCATGGCAAGATGGCGCGAATCCAACACCCAAGACGTGCCACTAGACGAAGTAGTGCGAAAGAATTTTGAGGAAATGCGGAGTGGAGGTGACATCAGCGACGCCGAATTCCGAAAACTTACTTCGTTGCTCGAAGAGAAGCCTCGTCGGCCTTCTCTGCCAAAAGAGATCTAGCTAACAGCTCGAAGGACGCCCCCTTGGCCCATCGGTGGCATATCGAAAAGTTTATGAATATGTCGCTGGAGTGTGTTAGAATTTAATACGAGATGAAATCCAATTCGGCCTGGGAGGTCGAACCCGCAAGAACGTCATGGTCTTGCAAAACTGAAACCACAATCGGCTCGAAACTGCGGACAAGGATGCCCGGTTCGAATCAACAATGCCTCCAATCTCCCCGGGCATTTTGAATCAACCAATCGAGCTTCCACATAAAAAATGTCCAACCCGCAGCCAGTCAGATGCTCACGAGGATTTTCTTCGTTGCTGATCGATTGGCCAATACGATAAGGAGTCGAGAATGCCTTCTAGTAAGGATGTCATGGCGAGTCGCCGCAATAACAGTGGCGGCAGCAGCGGCAGCACCACCAAGAAGAACGCTTTTTGTTCGTTCTGCAGAAAAAGCTACCGAGATGTGGGTCCGCTCGTTGAGGGCCCAGGGGACGTCTACATTTGCGGCGAGTGCATCGAGCTTTGCCAGTCCATTTTGGATCAAGAGCAACGTCGCCGCCCCGCTTCGAAAAAGCTGTTCAGCGAAACGCCGACCCCGCGAGATATCGTCGAGCATCTCGATCAATACGTCATTGGCCAAGTCCCCACGAAGCGGGCTTTGGCGGTGGCGGTCCACAACCACTACAAGCGATTGACGGCGGGTTGGAATGGCTCGGACATTGAAATCGAGAAGTCCAATATTCTGTTGGTGGGTCCGACCGGCAGTGGAAAGACATTGATGGCCCGAACATTGGCCAAGATGCTGAATGTTCCCTTTGCAATCGGCGATGCAACCACCTTGACCGAGGCTGGTTACGTAGGCGAGGACGTTGAGAACTTGCTTTTGAAGCTGCTCCATGCTGCGGACTTTGATATCGAGGCGGCCCAGCGAGGGATCCTTTATATCGACGAAATTGACAAGATTGGAAAGACGAGTCAAAACGTCTCCATCACGCGAGACGTTTCCGGAGAAGGTGTGCAACAAGCCCTCTTGAAAATGCTTGAAGGAACGGTTGCCAATGTGCCACCCCAGGGCGGCCGCAAACACCCCGAGCAGCAGTACATTCAATTGGACACCACCAACATCCTCTTTATCTGCGGTGGAACGTTCGTGGGTATCGATGACATTATTCGCAAACGTCTCGGGAAGAAATCGCTCGGTTTCGGGCCAGGTTCCAATACGCGAGAAGAAGGAGACGTAGCCTCGTTGCTCGCTCAAGTCCAATCGGACGATATCCTGGAGTTTGGCATGATCCCGGAATTGGTTGGACGGCTACCGGTGGTCACATCGCTGTTGCCTCTGGATGTCCCGGGATTGATCAAAGTGCTGAGCGAGCCTAAGAATGCGTTATTGAAGCAGTACCAAGCGTTGTTCGGCATGGAGAATTGCGAGCTGCATTTGACCGAAGCCGCATTGAAGGGGGTCGCGCAAAAAGCCCACATCAAGAACGTGGGAGCGCGTGGCCTGCGTGGGATCATCGAGGACGTGATGATGGACATCATGTTTGAACTGCCTGACCAAGAAGCCGGCACAATCTATACGATTGATGTCGATGCGGCCGACGGGAAACTGCGACATTACAAGAGCGTGCCTCAACGCAAAGAAAGCGCCTAGTCGATCGGGCAAGGTGATTTGATCCAGTGGCATAGGCTTCTCGCCTATGCCACTTTAGATTCCTTTGGACCGCCCGGTTAGCAGTCGGGGTTCCATTGAGGAAATTTCTCTAGCTGCTGCTTCAGCGCCAGTCGTGCTCGATTCAAGCGTGATCGGACAGTTCCGATCGATATCTGGAGGACTTCGGCGATTTCCTCGTAAGCCAGATCCTCCATTTCTCGGAGTACCAAAATGGAGCGATGGTCCTCGGACAGTATGGCTAATGCCCGATGCACCAAGTCCACTTCTTCGGAGCGAGCCATACGAGAATCAGGCGCATCCCCTTTGGACTTGGGCTCTGCTCCGGAAATCTCTCGGCTCTCTTCGAGGGAGAGGTGGCCGCGATGGCGACGGCGTCTTGCCAATGCAAAATTGAACGCGATCCGATAGAGCCAAGTGAAAAATCGACTGTTTTGGTGGAACGTATCGAGTTTGAGATAAGCTTGAATGAAGGCTTCTTGAACCACATCTTCCGCTTCGTCGGTGCTTCCAACGACGCTGATCATAGCCGTGTACAAACGATCTTGATATCGGGTCACCAAGACTTCAAAGCACGAACTTTTGCCGGCCAGTGCGGACCGAATCAACTCTTCTTCGTCGTTCACACTCGCCTACAAAACGGGAAAGAGAAGCACTCACGCGCGATGTTCAAGGGGACTCCATGGTGTGCGGGAAAGGGGGTTTTGTCAAACCTTACTCATACCTAAGGGCATCGATAGGGTCGACTCTACTAGCTCGCCAAGCTGGGTAAAACCCAAACCCAATACCTACCGCCGCAGAGAAAACGAGACTGCCGATGGCGGCGGCTTGGCTAACTATGATAGGCCAGTCCCTACCGGAGGAAACGGCATTAATTGCCATTGTTACAGAAATGGAGCCA
>JANODW010000342.1:0-12830 GCA_031412875.1 Pirellula sp.
CGGTCGAATCGATCCGCTGGACAAGGTTGCTGGCGGCCGAACTGCCGGGGGAAATCGCTGGAAGTCCCGAATCACCGCCGGCCCATGCGAGCGATTCGACATCCAGTCGCAAGCCGGCTTGCCGGGAGGTCGGATCCGCCCCGTGACACAAACTGCAATGCTCCGAAAGGATGGGCTGAATTTCTCTACGGAAGTCGACCTTGTGCTCGGCAGCGATCGCAGGAGAGAGAAAAGCCCACGCGAGCACCAACAAAAACAGGACGTTTCGAAGGGAGTGCATCAATTTCTCCATCTCAAGTTCGCGGAAACGCGACTCGGTTCAGCTAAAAGGGGGGCGTATAAACGGGTGGGTTGAGAACGTTTCTGTCCTCAGATAACGGTATTGGCTCTTGTCGAAAGCACCCGACTGTACCTATGTTAGATGCTACGCAAAAGTGGTTTGCAATCATTTTAGTCAGACCAAGTCATCGTTCCCTCCTGTTTTATCTATGTCCGAGCCTAGTTCTCGAGTGCAAAAGGCAATTGAAACGCTTCGCAGCGTTCGTCCGACGATCCTTCCGTCTCTTTTGTTGTGCGATTTCGCCAATTTGGAGAAAGAAGTGCGTCTGCTCGAGGAGGCAGGGGTCGAATGCTTGCATCTGGACGTAATGGACGGTAATTTTGTCCCGAACATGAGTTACGGAATGCCGATTGTCGCTGCGATTCGCAAGGTGACAGATTTGTTGTTGGACGTCCACTTAATGATAAGCGATCCCAAAACCTACGCACCGCAATTTGTGGATGCGGGAGCCGATGCGATCACGTTCCACATCGAGGCGTTTCCGCAACCCAGCGAATTGCTCGCATCGTTGCGTTCGCAAGGGGTGGCGGCGGGATTGGCGATCAACCCATCTACCGACATGCAGCAACTACTGCCTTTTGTCGGCCAGTGCGATTTGGCTTTGGTGATGAGTGTTCAAGCTGGATTTGGAGGTCAAGCGTTTGATGCGGTCGCGTTAGAGCGGCTATCACAACTTAGAAAATTGCATGGAGCCGATCTGCTGTTGGAAGTGGATGGCGGAGTGAATGAAAAGACGGTTGGTCCCTGTACAGCCAGTGGGGCGGATCTACTTGTGGTAGGTTCTGCCATCTTTCGTCAAGCCGATTATTGTCAGGCGATGACTCGATTGCGATGCGAAATGCAGCCTCAGAATTAGGATGCTGCAAGCACCATCGCATGTGTTCTCTTGGGAAAACTAGTATATGTGTAATGTAGTCGTAGTGCGTCCGGGTGCGACCCTTTTTGACGAGCAAGAGCGAATCAAGGGTAGCCTCGATATGCCGCTGTCTGCGTGTGGATTAGAACAGGTTCATCGCATCGCAATCGAGATTGCCAAACTGCCGATCTCAACCGTCTATTGCGGTCCCTGCGAATCGGCGCAAAGCACGGCACGAGAGATATCCGAACAGACTCGGGCCAAATGGAAAGTGTGCGATTGCTTTCGCAATCTGGACCATGGGCTGTGGCAGGGCAAGCTGATCGACGACCTCAAACGTCAACAGCCTCGCCTTTTCAAACAATTGCAAGACAACCCGAGATCGTTTTGCCCGCCCGGAGGCGAAACGGTTGCGGAAGCTGAGGCGCGCGTTGAAAAACTGATCGCCAAACTGTGCAAGAAGCACGCGCACGAAACGATCGCCGTCGTGGTCCCAGAGCCTTTAGCAAGTCTGATTGCGGCCAAGCTAAAGGAAACCGATCTCGGCGATCTTTGGAAATCCGAATGCGACAATGGCTCGTGGGAAGTCATCGACTCGGAGACGCACGATTCGTTAGGGGCCCATTTGGTTCCGCCCCAACGCTCCGAATCCGATGTCTCGCCGTTCATCGCTCCTTAAGATCTTTCACTGATTTCCGTTGCATTCGCCAAGCAACAATCAAGCCAACACTCAAGCCAACGTGCTCCCCTAGAAAGGTGATCGGATGTCTACTGTCGAGCTCCCAGAAACGTCGGATTCGGTTCCCACCGCTGTCAAACGGGGCGTCCCTGAGGGACTTTGGATCAAGTGTCCTGGTTGCGGCGAATCCATCTACCGCAAGGAAGTCGAACGCAATTTGAATGTGTGTCCCAAGTGCAAGTACCACATGTATGTATCCGCCAAAGATCGGATCGCGCAGTTGCTCGACGAAGGGACTTTTGAAATCCACGATGAGCACATTCTGCCAACGGATCCGTTGAACTTTTCGGACAAAAAACGTTATTCGGAACGATTGGTTGCCGAACAGCTTCGAACAGGACTGACCGATGCAGCCATGTGTGGGACCGGGATGATACGAGCCCGGCGCGTTGCCATCGCCGTGACAGACTCGGCGTTCATCATGGGGAGCATGGGATCGGTGGTCGGGGAGCGCCTGACCCGATTGATTGAACGGGCGACCGAACATTCCTTGCCGTTGATCATTGTGAGCGGCTCAGGCGGGGGAGCTCGGATGCACGAAGGGATCCTTTCGTTGATGCAAATGGCAAAAGTGTCGGCTGCATTGGCTCGCTACCATGCGAACAAAGGCCTCTATGTCAGCGTGCTCACCAACCCGACCATGGGAGGAGTGGCAGCAAGCTTTGCCAGCCTCGGCGATTTGGTCTTTGCGGAGCCCAAGGCCCTAATTGGATTCGCTGGCCCACGTACGATCAAGGCAACGCTCAAGATCGAGTTGCCTGAAGGATTTCAGACAAGTGAGTTTTTGCTTGAGCATGGCTATATCGATCGGATCGTGGATCGGTGGCGTCTCAAGACCGAGATCGCTGCAGCGATCGATTATTGTGGCAAATTGTAGTTGGGCCATCGCCCTATCGCTGAGTTTGTTTCCTCAAGCCGAGAGATCATTGCCGTGTCTGTTTTTGGCCTTAGCATTCGCAATCGCCGCGGTTCCGCATGGCTGTCGTTGATGGTAGCCGGTTGGGTTTTAACGGGGCCGGTAAAGTCGGATTGGCCATCGCTGCTGGGCCCGACTCGCGATGGAATGGCCGACGCTAAGTCCGCGATCCCAAAGGCCATTGCAGGAGTTCCCAAACTGGTTTGGAAAGTGGAAGCAGGCCAAGGGTACGCGGGTCCTGCATTGGCTGGAAATGATTTTGTATCGTTCGAACGGGTCGGCGACAACGATCGGGTTCGGCTCCTCAACCTAGACACCGGCAAAGAAGTTTGGCGGCGTGAATTAAAGGCCGTCTATCGCGGGGGAGTCAACCCGGACACAGGGCCGCGAGCGGTCCCCACGATCTTGGATGGATCGGTCTTGGTTTACTCAGCCGCGGGCGATTTGACGTTGCTCGATCGCAAAGATGGATCCGTCCGGTGGTCTCGACCACTGAGAAAAGAATACGAGGCAGAGGATGGATATTTTGGAGCCGGGAGCGCACCGCTGGTCGTCGGGGAACGAGCCATCGTCATTGTCGGTGGCAAAAAAGCGGGAACGGTTTGTGTTTCGCTCGCTGACGGAAAAACCGAATGGGCTGCTGCACCGTTGGAGGCGAGTTACGCGTCACCGATTAGGTTGCCGTCGTCTGCGGATTCAACCATCAAAGGCCCAATCATCGTTGCGCAGGGCAAGCTCAAAACGCTCGGCTTGGACTTGTCGAATGGATCTACCCTTTGGTCCCTCCCCTTTGGACAAAAGGGACCGACTGTCAATGCAGCGACGCCGGTGGTGAACTCGGCCGGAGATGTTTTTTTAACGTCCAGCTACGGGATCGGATCGTTGCTCTTTCGGCCGGGCCAAACCAATGCAACGGTCCTGAACACCGGTTCCGACTTGAACAGTCAGTACTGCACCCCGGTGGTTTTGGGGGGCAAGATTTTTGGTTCGGATGGGCGTGAAGATGCCGGTGGGGGGGCTTACAAATGCCTTCAGGAAAACGATGGGAAACTCCTATGGGAGCAGCCGGACATGCCGATTTGCCATACGATTGCAGCTCAAAACCGATTGCTGCTGGTCGGGATCGGGGGCGAGCTTTGGGCGATCGACAGTGCGGCCGATGGATTCAAGCCGATTTGGAATACCGCCCTTCCTAAGGCCACATACCGCGCCTTGCCTGCGTTTTCGGGGGATAGGCTCTATACCCGGACATCCAATGGAACCAAGGATTCTTGGTTTTGCTTTCAAATTGGGACGGGAACTCCTAATTGAATGGCCAACGTTGTCGGGAAGCACTGGACAAAAAAGCGAATGCTTGGCATCATATGGGGCCCTCAAGTACCTGGGATTATTGTATTTAAACCGCATTCAGGAGTTGTGAAGTGCCAAATATCAAGAGTGCTAAAAAGCGCCATCGCCAGTCCCTCGAGCGCCGAGCACGCAATCGATCTGCAAAATCGCAGCTAAAAACCGCATTGAAGAAGCTTCGTGAGGCAGTCGATTCCAAGAATTTCGACGAAGCCAAAACGCAATATTCCGCGTACTGCAAGATGCTTGATCAAACCGCAGCCAAAAAGATTATTCACGTCAACAAGGCTTCGCGAACCAAGAGCCGACTGAGCAGTATGATCAAAAAAGCTTCCACGGCTGCTGCCTAATCTAGCCCTCTCGTGAGGAAAGTTGCATCGCTCCTTTCTGAGTTTCGTGTTGCTAGCCTGGGTCTACCAACCGTAACCTCGGTCCATGGGAACGAAGGGGCGATCAACTCCTGGAGCTACGGTGAGATCGAATTGTCCGACGGTAAATTGCTTCGGATACGGCCGCGATGGTGGCCCAGGTTTGGATCGCACTGGGAATCGTTGCAAGACAGATATGTGCGGACGCTGCCTGAAGGACTCCTGCGGGCCTACTACGCGTTCCCGTGGCGGGCACCCGGTTTTCTGAGTGTTTTGTATGCTCAAGGAGGTCCGAAGACGCAATACAAAACCATAGCACGCGCCGTTGCTGTAATGGATGAAATCGCCGGCTTGAGAAATTCGCAGGCGATCGTTTGCCAGGTTGTTAGCAATCTAGCAAGCGAACGGCTGATGCTCCGCTGGGGGTATGTCCCCCACGCAAGTTCCCTCGGCGACAATCACTATATCAAGCGGTTGAAGCATTCTAGCGAAGCTTTGAAATGAACCCCATTAGTCGAATTCAAGGGGACATGGCGCTGTTGATAGCGGAACCTGAAGTATTGAACGAGTCCTTCGTGGCTGTCGCTACTTGGCCAACTGCGGCGATACAAACGCCAGCGATCAGAGAGACCATCACTGCGTACTCAACCGCAGTAGGACCGTCCTCTTCGATCAAAAATCGTTTCAGCCGTGTCACAAAGATTTGGTACATCGTTGGAATCTCGGAAAGTTGAGACAGTGGGTGAACACTATGCACCCAATAACTTCTACCTTGGTTTCGGCACATTTGGCGGCATTCGAACATGGATTCTCGCCCGGCTGTCAAAGATTGACGGTCCACAGGCTGGTTTAGGCAGCAAAACCGTTACCAGCCGATGTGATTGCCCGATGTTGCAATACCGCTAAAGGGGTTGGGGAAAAAAGCCTGCAGAGGGGTTTTTCTCAATCCGTCTCGTAAAAGTGTGGACTGCCAGGCTGATGAGGAGTGCAGTGTAACGTGTCGACTTTTGCTGCGCAGACGCTCACGCTCTCGGAGTGAAAGGCGACAAACGGGTTCAACCGGGGAATTTCATGTTGGCCCACTCGGTCAGTTTTTCACGGAATATCTTCGAGTTGTGCCGGATGTCTGTTGGGAGTTTGCCTGGATACACCACGGCGCGCTGAACCTGGTGTCCGATGGGATTGCTTTGGAGTTTTTGGAGAATCGAGTGGATGAGTTCGGAGTCCTTTAAATCGCTGCGATAAGTGCGCCTTGGCCACCGTTCGATAATGACCATTGGCGACTGCGAGAAGCGATCGCCGGTCCCGACCAACGCAGATCGATAAACGTCTGGTTCCGAATTCACGATCGCCTCGATGGTCTCGGTGAACAAGACACCGCTGGGGGCGATCACGCGATGCGATTTGCGTCCGCAGAACCAGAATCGATCTTGATCATCGAGGTATCCCACGTCCCCCATACGGTGCCAGACGTCGTTGCCATCGCGAACTTTGTGGATCGCATTTTGATCTTCGCGGGTTACGTATTGACGGGAGACAACGGGGCCGCAGACCATCAATTCGCCGATCTGGTTGGCGGGCAAGTGCTTGGCCTCGTCGAGAGTCGCAATGGGTTTATCATCGATGCTGATAATGCGCCACTGGATACCTGAGAATCGATTTCCGACACAGGTCCCGGCACCTTGCCGGGTGCGGGCCGCGGTTTCTTCTAGAACGGTTCTCGACTCGATGGAGGCAATGGGCAAGGCCTCGGTGGCGCCATAGGGAGTGAACATCGAACCATCCGGGTGCATCGCTCCACGCACTTGTTCTAAGATCCTTGGAGGGACGGGGGCACCGGCCGAAAGCACGCAGCGCAGCGACTCGACGCGTCGGCCGACTGTCGAGCAGTAACCGCCCACTTTCGTCCAGAGCGCAGGAGAGCCAAACGATTGATTGATCTGCCATTGATCGATTGCGTCGAGAAGTCGCACCGGATCGACATCGGCAGGTCGGATCGGGTTCATGTCGGGAAGGATTGTCGTGGTTCCCATCACCGCGTTGAACAGCCCGAACAACGGAAAACAGCTCAGGTCTTTACCACCGGGTTGGATCGCGTAGTGGCCGGCGACTTGATCGATCTGCGCATTGAAAGTACCGTGCGTGTACAGCACTCCTTTGGGCGGTCCCGTGCTGCCGGTCGTAAAGATGATGGCGGCAGGATCGTCCGGCTTGGTATCCGGTATTCGCAGGTCGTTGGAAGATTTTTTTTCGAGATGCACAAGCGTGGTCGAAGGCAATCCGGGGAACCAACGACCGGCGGTTACATTGATTTTCGCATTTGGAAATCGCGATCCAAAGAATCGCAAAATGGCATGGGCCATCGGAATCGCGATGAACCCATCGGGTCGGGTTGCGGCCAAGCAATCGATCAAATTTTTGCGACCCATGCCCGGGTCGATCAACACCAAAGTCGCGCCGGATTTTAAGACGGCGAAGACCAGTGCGATGAAGTCCTCTCCGAATCGCACCAACAACGCAATCCGTTTTCCAGGGCCAACGCCCATCGCTTGCAATCCGGCAGCGATCGACGAGGACCGTCGGTCCAACTCCGACATGCTAATCGTTTCGTAGCTGCGAGAATCGCGTTGTCGATGCGAGCCTGTCGGAGATGCGATAGCGATCGCATCTGCATTCTTGGACGCTTGGAGGGTCAGTCGGACGCCGACGTTCGCATTCAAGATGATTGCCTCTGTTGCTGCACGCAGATTCCTTGATGGCGAACGATGGCGAGGATAGGAATTTCTCGTTAAAGAGTGACTCCAAAATCACCGCGACTGTCTCGCCAAATGCTGTGGATATGATTGGCAATATTGCCTGCTGCATCCGGTTGCGTGTTCACGAACTCGATCAAGAACGTGGGGCCTTGAACGCGATATGCGTGTCCGATGCCTGCTTGCAATGCACCCTCCCACGAGAAATGAATGGCGTCCCAACCGCCTGCAGATTGGATCGCTTGGCGTCGGTCGTCGGCAACATCGCCAGGCACGGCATTGATGTATTCATTGACCAAGTCCTTGAGTAACGCTTGTTGGGGAGCCGATAATTTTGGGAAGGGAATTCCGACAGGCGATTCTTTCGGGGGCTGCTGAACGCCCAACGTTCGATTCTCTTTCGGTGCTTTCTCCGCAATCACTGCAACGCTGCGCTGTTGGTCCGATAGGGATTGAACAAGTTCAAACGCCAAGGTCTCCTCGAGCCGCAGCATTCGCGTTCCGACGGCAACGCCCGATTTGTTTTCTGTTCGAACGATGGCAGGATTTGCTGCGAACGCTTGAGGTGTCGAAGAAACAACACGATCGCCATCCATCAAAAAATTGAGCGATTGATGATGGCCCTCGAAACTGAGCCCCCACTTTTTGCCGGCTTGAGGGGTTCCGAAGATGGTAAAGTAATACCGCGTCGCATCTCGCAACGGTGTATTCGCTTTGCCCGTTTCGAGCTCCTTCAAGAAGTTTTCCATGTTCATGATCTGTGTCGATTTACGATAGCCGCTGTCGCTCAAAACACTTCGAAGCAAAGCCGTTGCCGCGTGACGCTGCGCATCGTTCATCTCGTTGAGCTGAAGCCCTTTGCGTTTGTCTTTGGGGATGATCTGCCAGTCCTGACGCTCTGGACTATCGACCGTCATGATGGCTTTGCTTTTTTGCGACTCGTTCAGGGTGGCTAGCCACACTGCGGCGGCCGCGGCTGCCTTTTCGGAGGTGCCTCCGATTTTGGAAATGCTATGGCCAAATTGATAGGCACACAGAATAACACCGCAGGTGAACGCAACGATCGATCGATTTATACGCATTAGTGGGCTCTCGTGTTGGAAGGAATCTCGAGTGGCAAAGGTTCCTGGACGATTACATCGCCATTTCTTGGGAACACTCTGACCTAGGATGAGTATACCAAAAATGCTGCCAATCGAAATCCAGGGTAGATCGCATCTGCCGGCTGCGATGGGGCACAAAGGGGGAACGTGAAGCAAGTATTGTTTATCTATTCAACGATTATTTTGCATGGCGATCCAGACAATTACGCACTTCCGTTTCGCAATTTTTCCGGTGCTTTGGAATCAATGTTTTCCGTGATCACTTGCTCGTGGATCTTTTGCAAGATGCTGTTGATTGCGATGGAAATGGAGCTTGGGCATGGCCTGGAGCAGAGCCATCAAGCCCTCTTCGGTTACTTGACTACCGTCCAGATAGAATGACTCCAAGCTATCCATCGCCTGCAGACGCATTAGTCCTGGGTCGGTTATCGAAACGTCTATCAAGTGTAAAAATCGGAGCGATTTCATTTCGGCGATGGTATTGAGGGACGCGTCGGTCAACTTCGGGCTTCCGATCCTCAGCAGAACCAAGCTGTTCAATGCCGTCCATCCCGTGATTCCTTGGTCCGTGATCATGCACTCAGACAGATTGATGGAAGTGAGTTTCGGAAGTTTGCTAATTGCATTGGCGGACGCATCGCCCAGTTCGGTTTTTCCCAACCGGATTTG
Source organism: Pirellula sp. (assembly GCA_031412875.1). GTDB lineage: Bacteria > Planctomycetota > Planctomycetia > Pirellulales > Pirellulaceae > JBKCUI01. Next base: position 9,092 of record JANODW010000342.1, read on the forward strand.
ACGAAGGTTTTCCAGGCTAGACAAAGTGGCAACGACTTGATCGGACAGGTCGGTATTTTCAAGCCAAAGGGATTCCAACCCGCTCAATCCTCGAAACTGTTCGAAACCCGCGTCATCCACAAATGTGTTCGAACGGATTTCTCGCAAGTCCCCTCGCTGAACGGCCGCAACTTGGTCTGGGATGGAAAGGGCTGGCGGTTCCTCGGATCGTTCGATCGCGAGTCGCGGTGCGCTGGGTCCGCAGCCGAGGAAAGGGAGCAACAACACCAGGTGGATCCAAACGCGAACCCGTGGCAGGTGAAAAGGGAGTTGCATTTTATGAAACAATTCTGGCATGCTGGAAGAGGACTTTGTTGGCATTCTTTAAGGTGAGCGGCAGGCTGAAACATACCAGCCGTAGTTTGGGACCATCGTCCCGAACGAAGAAACGGACGGGAATTACAGACGGACGGGACTCATAGACGGACGGGAATTATAGACGGACGGGACAATGGTCCCATCCTACCTACTCTACTGTTTCAAAATGTCCCGCATGGAATTTCTTTTCTTAAAGGCGTTACTTGAGGACGATGGAAATGTCGAGTGGTTAGGGCTTTGCTGCGCATTCCATACAATGGCTGTCTGCCCAAATTTAGGAGGACCAAAGCCGCGTTCTGGATTCTTGGAAAAACCGTATGGCTCGGTCGGGATCCCGAACGCATTCTTGTCCAATCGGGCATTTCCGTTCTGGTCGTGATACGCGCAGATCGCCAATAATTGGCTTGGCAAGTTCTCGCCCTGAGGGTCGGGCACGGCTAGTTCCAGTCGCAGGCTCGCACTCCGTTCGCGGATCTCGATCGACTCCTTGGCCGCTGCATATTCAGGATCGTTGAAATGTTGGGGTCCTAGGTAAAGAGCGATTCGACAAGTCCCTTCATCGCTTTTGAAACCGGAGACGTTTACTTGAAGCGAAAGGACGCTCCTTGCAGGAGTGGAGGTCGTGCCTTGGTCGCGTTTGTTGGCATTGGTTGGCGTTTTGTTTTGGCAGCCAACGAAGCAGCCCATCCAGACCGCGACGCCACATCCCAGCCCATAGGTGAGCCAACTTGCGACGGCGGTATGGGGCTTGTTCGATGGCACTATTTCCCCACGCGATCAGATGAAGACACGACGATTGAACACAATCCACTCGACGATCAGCAGGGCTAAACCGAGCATTAGGAGGAAGCGCCAAGTCTCTTTACGAGCAAGGATGCTGGTTTTAGACTGCGGGACTTGGTCGTATCCCATCTTGATCGACTCCGCCACCCGAAGGTCGCTTTCCTGACTTGAAAACAAATTCACGCAAAAAGATTCCACAGGGGGTTCAACCCCGTCGGCAAACACTTGATAGATCCCGAGCGGGTCGGTTTTGGTGAATGTGAAACGGCTTTCCTCGCCGCGAGTAAGTTGCGTCGACTGGCCATCCGGAGCCACAACGCGAAATTCTTTGAGGCGGCTGGAAAGCAGCAAACCGATAGGCCAACCCGGTTGTACGGAGGGAGAAGAAGACTCGGTGATCCCGCCTCCCAAATACTCGACTGCCGAATAGACGAATACGGGAAAGCTGCGTCGATTTCCCCAATTGGTGTTTACGCCTACTCCATCGCCGGTCGCTTGTACGATTGAAAATCCAAGCACGGCATCTTGGAATGCGCCGCGAGGAGCCACTGCGAAAACCGGCCCAAGATCGCTGGTCATTAAGATCGTTCCCGATTCACCGGGTTGAGTCGTTCGGGCTTCGGCAATGTAGACGGCACCCATTTCCAAGTATTGAGAAATAGAATTGTTGCGGTTTACATCCAAGATAACCGCTGGGCCTTGGGGTGGTCCAAATTTCCAACCGTCGCTCTTTGAAGGATCTGGGCTATCTACTGTCGTGGCTGCTGAGGTTGTTGTTGCTGATGTTGTCGGAGTTGTCGGCGGCGTGCTCCCGATAAACAGCGTGTTGCTCAATGGCATTTGCGTCGGTGCGCATTGATCGAAGATAATCAGATCGTAGGTGGATTCGACTGCGGCCGCTTGGTATTTCGGGTCGGACAAGAATGTGGGTGATTGGATTTCTACTGCCGCGATCTGTTGAACTCGACCGGTTTGCAAAGCGGTTTCAAGGGCTTTGTTTCCGGGGGTCACCAACAGCACTCCGATTTGTTTGCTGGGTCGGATTGCAGCGTAAGCGACGTTGTCGACCAAGAGAGCATCTGCGTAGTCGATGGTCAATTTGAGACTGCCTTGATCGGTATCGGTCAATTCAAATAGGATGCCGGTTTCTTGACCTGGATCTATGGAGCCCGTGGTGGCATCGAGCAATTTGCCATCGAACTCTAGCGACGCAGTGAAGTCGGCTTTTAGTTCGCCGCTGTTCAAGATGCGTGCAAAGGCTTCTAGTTTTCCGGCCTTGTCTTCGTTGCGTTGGACCGCAAAGCTTAGGATTCCAAGATTGTCGGATTTGGGTTCGCCGATAGGAATGTATTCGATTTTCAGTTTTCCGACATCGAAATCGCCTAAGTCTCCGAAGGCTCCGTCGCTGAGAAGGTAAGCTGTTGCGGGGATTGCGTCGGCGACCATGATGTCACTCAAATTGTCAAAGCTAGAGCGGCCGGGGTTGGCTAGCCCAGCGGCGGCCCTGAGGGCTTCGCGCACGTCGGTGCCACGCGAAGTCGGTTCGATGGATTCGACCGCCTTGAGCAATCGATGCCGATCCGTCGTGAATCCTTGACGCACGTCCGCTCGATCGGAAAACGCGATAACCATTCCAACATCATCAGCCGAAGTATCCGCGAGCAGTTCGCGTACTTTTTTCTTTGCCATTTCCAATCGGGAGGGCTCGACGTCCGTTGCCTGCATGCTTGCAGAGTTGTCGATAATGTAGATGCGTCGTTCCCCGACTCGATTTTGGCCGCTCCATCCTGGTCGCAAACAGGCCAAGATCAGCAGGGCCAAAAAAAGCAGTTGCAGGTACAGGAGCAAGTTCTTTCGGAGGCGTTGCCATATGCTATTCACATGGACATCTTCCAATGTTTTTCGCCAGAGCAGCGTGCTTGGAACCGCTAGTTCTCGGCGTTTTAATTTCAAAAAATAGAGGCTTAGTACGGCTGGCGGGATGGCCAGAATCAGTAGCCACTGAAACGGCCCCAGGGCGCTGATCCAATTCATCGAACCAGTCCTTTCGTTCGAAGGTATTCATTGACAAGCACATCCGCAGCCTGATCGCTTCGCGCAGGAACGTAGGAGATGGAGCGTTTGTTGCAAAACGCTTTGGCTTGTTCAATAAACGCGGCCAGGGTTCGCTGGTAGCGATTGAGTAGGCCTGCCGAAACGGACACTTCGCGATGATCGCCATCTTCGCAATCGACCAACTTCAAGTCGCCTTGGGCCGCTGGCGACAGCTCTTGTGGGCTCAGGATGTGGATCAAGAAGATATCCATTTCGCGGGCTACCAGCATTCGCAGGGCCGACTCGTACCCTTCTTTGTTCATCAGATCCGTAATGAGGACTACGATCCCTTTGCCGGTATTCTTCATGCAGAACCTTTTGATCGATTCGGCCATCGGGGTGGCGGAAGCAGAACAGTCAATGGAATCCAGATGCCCCAACAATCGATGTGTCGATGCCTTGCCTCGGATCACGACGGGGCTAGCCGATGTTTCGTAACTGGAAACGGAGACTCGGTCGCCTCGGCATAGACCGATATAGGCCAAGCTCGCGGCGATCTGTTTGG
>JANODW010000343.1:0-20861 GCA_031412875.1 Pirellula sp.
ATCCACGGGATTCATCCTCTGCTCGCACGGTGCTCTGCTCGCACGGTGCTCTGCTCGCTCGGTGCTCGGTGCGTTCGACTCGGACAAAACGCATCAAAAGCCTAGACCCGTTCCGTTGCGGATGCGGAATTGGCCCAGATCGAGGCCACTGATAAAGCCGTCCCCGTTGAAGTCAAAAAGGGGATTGTATTCGACGTCCGACTGAATGGTTCCGTTGGCTCGTCTAAAACGCCCCAAATCGACTCCGCTGATCAGTCGGTTGCCGTCCCAGTCACCGAAGTATCGAAAGAGGTTGTCTACCTCGGATTCACCCCGCACCCAATTGCCTCCCCCTATTCCGTTCCCATCGCCATCCAACGGAACCCCGTCCTGGGATACGGCATTCGCGACGATCGTCAATCGGTAGTTGCCATCGGCCAACGAACCATTGATAACTCCCGTTCCGGCAAACGCGAGTTTGGCCCGCGTACGGCCGTCGAGCAATGAGGTTGCGACTCCAATGGTCAACTCCTGATTGGTGCTTATCCAGTTGACACCGCTCTTGCGATCGAGAACAAACGCGCCCGCACCGATACTCACGACCGCATCGAAATCGACCGTCACTTCGCGAACCATGGAGCGTTGGTTGCTGCCGTCTCCAAAGACGACGTTCTGCACCTTCGGCGATACGATTGCGTTTAAAACAAAGTTGACGGACGATAAGCCCCCGTCTTCGTCCGCAGCGGTGATCGTGACCGTCTGATTGCTGATCGCAGCGGTTGGGGTGATGGACCAAGACCAAGTACCATCGCTATTTTTCACGACTGAACCCGCGTCGGCTGTCAACGTCACCGTATCCGACGGCACATCGAAGTAGGTACCCGTATTAATCAGGGTGGCTTGCACTCCACCGCTCACTGTCCCCAATGTTCGAGCCAGAGAGGGCGACACATTGATTACCGAAACAGTAAACGTGCGCTCGAACCAGAGGCCTCCTGCATCGGTGGTGCGTAGCCGAATCGAGTAGTTGGCGGTTCCATCCACGGCAAAAGTATTGCTGGTTCGGAGCGTATTTCCCACGACTGCGAAACTGGAATTATTCGCGCTACCTGTGCCGGTAACCAGCGAGTACGTATGCGTGTCGGTGGCATTGGGGTCGGTGGTGCTCAAGTTCCCGACAAGCGTATTGGATGGCGAATTCTCAGGCACCGAAGCAGCGGAAAGAGAGACGGCCGTGGGTGCTAGATTGGAAGCAAACCAGTAGTCTACGACCAACGGCAAATGGTCGGTTACTGTGGTCAATAGATTCAGGATGGTGGATCGATTTACCATGCCAGCCAAGGCGGTATTGGACGCATCATTGATGCTACCGTTCACCGCGACGCTGCCGTTGTTGGCGAATGCATGGTAGGAGTTGGAAACGTACTCAAGACCGGTTCCGTTGGTCCATTCATTGGTAAGCAGTTGGAAGTCAAAGCGGTCGTTGAGACCGCCACCTACGAATCCAGTGGGTGCATTGAATGCAGGGGCTTGCGTAAACACATCGCGAAATGAAGAACTGCCGTTCCAATTGCCTGGTCGATTGATCGGATCTATAGCTTGCCCCACCCCTGCTGCGAGAAGCGATTGGTACGACGCTTCGCTGCTGGATTTTGTATTGAAATCTCCTGCGTAGATAATGTGGGCGCCTTGTCCGAGCGCATCTGCGTTGGCGCGAATAGCGATCGCCTCCACATCTCGCCGCGATTTGTCTGAGGCTGTGTCGCTCGCTTTGTAGTGGCTGTTGTACAGATAAAAATCGTTGCCGGCCGGAAGCTCAATCGGTCGCAATTGGTATCGAATGGGCTGCCTGGGGGCGCCCGTTGTCGATGCAGTTCCGATCCCGAGTTCGCTGACCAACTGTATCGTCTGGGTGTTGAAGATAATCCCCATCGTTTCATTGCCCGACGTAGAGGTCCCGTTGAGACTGCCGCGGCTATACTGGCCCGCACCGTAAATGGCGTTCAACTGCGATACCACGCTCGCTGTCGTCGTCAACTGACTTTGCACTTCCTGAATGGCAACTACGTCCACCGGCCGCGTTCGCCCATTGGTGGTTTCATTGCCGACTGCTTGCAAAACTTTTCCCACGTCTGCAGAAGGAGTGCCGTCGAATCCCAGCACGTTGTAGTTCACGATCCGCAAGTCGCCTACGGCAAAAAGCCAGCGCAGCTCCAGCGACTCAATGCATAGCGAACGGCTTACAAACGGACGATTGCAAACTCTGGTCGTCCTGCCGCAGTACATCCCAATAGCTCGCCCGAGGGCACGAAAAAAACGATCGCGGATTTCTTCTACTCCATTTTCAAAACAGGTTTAAAATCAGGGTTCAAATCAGGGTTCTAAGGCGAGCGGCAGGCTGAAACATACCAGCCGTAGTTTGGGACCATTGTCCCGAACGAACAAACGGACGGGACAATGGTCCCATCCTACGGTAGCCCGAGAAACAGAGTACACACCCAAGTGGCGTTCGCAATCGCAAACAATTCAATCGTCTAGGAGAGGAGGGAGTGGTGTGCAACCACAGAATGATTTACGGAAGGGACCCTTGCGAGACTTTCGCATTGATTTCGGCAAGAACAGGCAGCAGATCCGCAGCCGAACGGAGAACGAAGTGGGCGCCAGCGGCCTGGTATTGCGCGTCGAGCGATTGCAATCTCGCGTTAAGTTCCGTTGGAGGGAGAGCTTCGGCGTCGCTCTGGCTCAACCCCAGGCCGTTGCCGGTCATGGTTATGCCGACGCACCACATGCCGGCGTTGCGCGCCGCTTGAATACCGATGGGAGTATCGTCGACGACCACAACGGATGCAGGGGGATACACGCCCAGAGCTTCGCAAGCTCTCCAGTTGAGCCAGGGCATGGGCCGGCCTGCAGGGACTTCGTCGGAGCACAGGACGACATCCGGGGAGTAACCTTGTTCACGTGCGTTGGGGATGACCGCTTCCATCAGGGCGCGCGTGTACCCGGTGGAAGACCCGATCTTGATCCCCTGGCTTCGCAACGCATCGATCAACTGGGGTATTCCGGGAATCACATTTGACCCTTTGGATAGAACGGAAAGCTGCAGCGGGAGAAAATCGGCGTACAACTTATCGACATCTTTGGTTAAGCATGGGTTGGATCCAAAGCGTTGTTTCCATTGGCTTTGAATGCGTGGCAGCGCCATGACGCTTGCAATATGTTCCCGCTTGGCTTGTCCCATGGGTCCGCGCGCTTCCGCTTCGGTAATATCGATACCGATGCGACGGAAAATTTCGAGAAACACTTGGACCGGTGCGCGGCTCCCGTAGTCGACGGTGGTACCGGCCCAATCAAACAACACCGCTTGTATATGCATTCGCTGAATCGATGGATGGAAAAGGAACGAAACGAAACTAAAGGGAATTCCAAAAACGCTCTGCAACACCCAACGCCATGGTCATGCCGGCCCCACCGAGTCCATTGACAATGCGAACACCGGGAACGGGTTCGATGTTCCAATGCGAATCGTTCGGATTCTTGGCATAGATACCATGCCAGCGCTCGGAGATCGTCCAGTCTGGCAGAGTTATTATTTTGCGAAGCTCTCGCAAAATGAGCTCGTCGATTTCGCGACTATCAAACGGGGTGATTTCGCTTCCGTATTCGTGGGAGTCGCCCAGAATGATTTGCCCCAATTCGTTTTGAGAGGCCATCACATGGATGCCGTATCGATCGAGTTCGGGCGATTCGGTAGCAATCCTATGTTTGAGCTTGGGCAAACTTGGGCAACTCGCAAAATTGCCGTAGTGCCTCAGAGTCAGCCCGCTGGCGATATGTGTTCCCAAGTTCCATTGGTTTGCCTGGGCATCCGTGCGAAGCATTTGCAATTTGCATTTCTTCAGTCCGGACTGCGCAAACTCCTTGGGGAAAAGCGTTTCAAAATCGGCGCCAGAACAAACAATGGCTTGATCGCATGGATAGGTGTCTCCGAACGAGGTGGTGACTTGGCCCGTTTCGACCGAAGCGACCGCCGTGTTCCAATGGATGGTAACGCCGTGCCGTTGGGTGAGAAATTTCGCTAGGACCGCGCTGGCATTGCGAGGGTTGACACATAACTCGTTGGGGCTGAACAAACCTCCGAGCAACCGATCTGGATTGGCTGCAGGAGTTCGCGATCGCACTTGTTCGCTGCTGAGCAATTCGCATTGCACTCCATCGCTGTTCGCCTGCGCATGGAATTCGTTTAATACGGACCATTCATCCTCGCGGTGAGCCAAATGGATGGAGCCGCAGGGATTGACCCAGAGTCCCGTTTCTTCGGCCAGACGAAGCCAACGTCGACGGCTCATCAATGCGGTCTCGTAAGAAAGCCCGGCGGGTTGGCCGATCGGCCATACCATTCCGAAATTGCGAACCGAAGCGCCGCAGGCAAGCTCGCTGCGATCAAAAATCGTGACGCGATGGTTCGCTTCGGCAGCCAACCAAGCTTGAGCCAAGCCAACAATACCGCCGCCGATGACGATGGTGGATACAGGCATTACTGGGCGTTCCGCGAAAGCAGAGACTGGGACAAATGCTCTGCATAGTGCTCGAGCGGTGGCGTTTTCAAATGGGGGATCTTGGCTTGATCATCCAGGCGGCGCAATTGAATAGCCGCTTTGAAATGAGGATGCGACTCGAAATGGGCCGCTTGGGCCTTGGTCATTGGCCCCCCTTGCAAAGCCAAACTTTGGACGGACGGCGGGCTCAGTGTGGCAAAATACTCGCTGTCCACGGCGCACAAATACCTCTTGGCCGCAACATGCAAACGAATGGGCTCAACGACCTCTGGCAAGAAATGCTCTGCCAACCAAGCAGCCCCGAGTTGCTCGTGCTCGTCGTCAATGTTTTGGTCGGGAGCATCTTCGGGAAGGTCGTGCAACAAGTGCCCGACGTCATGCATTAGGCATGCTGCAACCAACTGTGGCGAGTATCCCAGTTGCTCAGCCGCGTAGGCAGCTTGCAAACCATGTTCGAGTTGCGTGACAGCTTCTTTCCCATATTCCGAATGGCCTCGCAAGCGAAAACACTCCAGAACATGGGCAACCGGATCCTTTAGTTCCAAATGGTTGTTCATCAGTCCCTCTTTTTTGAACGGATACATGCGAGCAAGAAATTCATAACCCATTTTTCATGGTTGTCAAAGTAGGCAATAGCATATACTACGCGTCCGACAAGGCAATTCCCTTCATTCCGTCTCACTCGGTTCTATCAGCCCTACCCCCAACATCTTGACTTCCTTTACCACCTCGGCGTCGACACATCCGTCAAAACCACCTCACGACCCTTCCGATACGAAATGGAATTGGCCACCCTGGGCTTGGACGCTTTGGTCGATGGTTGCAGCGTTTGGAACGTATTTTTGCATGTATGGATTCCGAGTTCCATTCAAGGCGGGCGCGTATGAGTACCAGTATTCCCTCGCGGGAAACTGGATGCTGGATGAAAAAAGTGTGTTTATTATCGCTCAAGTCCTCGGCTATACCGTCAGCAAATTCGTTGGCATCAAAGTGGTTTCGGAACTCCCACCCGAACGGCGGGCGGTGGCTATTTTAGGGTTGATTGGCTTTTCGGAATTAGCATTGCTGGGCTTCGGGTCATTCCCGCGGCCGTGGAATATTCTCTTTATCTTCATGAACGGGCTGCCGCTCGGAATGGTATTTGGCCTGGTGCTCGGTTTTCTCGAGGGGCGACAAACGACCGAACTATTAGCTGCCGGCCTGTGTACCAGTTTTATTCTCGCCGACGGCATCATGAAATCGATTGGGCAAAGCTTGATTGCTACCTTTGGCGAAGCCTGGATGCCCGCGGCGGCCGGCTGCATTTTTGTCGTTCCGTTGCTTGCCTTCGTTTGGATGTTAACCCAAATACCTCGTCCATCGGTTGCCGACGAAAACAATCGTCAAGTCCGTACGGTAATGAATCGAACCGATCGGTGGCACTACTTGCGCAAATACGCTTGGGGGCTTTCGCCCATTATTTTGGTCTATCTGCTTGCGAGTATTTTGAGGAGCATTCGCGGTGATTTTGCCAGAGAGCTTTGGACCGATCTGGGTGTGGATCCAAGCCAATTTGCAGGTCGGTACACCGAGTCCGAACTGTGGGTCGGCATGCTCGTTCTGGCCATCAACGGAGGCTGCGTTTTGTTTCGAAACAACGGCCGGGCGTATCTCACCGCGCTCTCCATTTGCGTCACGGGAATGCTCCTGCTGCTGACGGCTTGCTACCTGCAATCCCAAAAAGCACTGGATCCTTTGACGTTCATGGTCTTGATTGGACTGGGACTGTATATGCCCTACGTTGCTATCCACACCACGGTCTTGGAACGATTCATCGCACTCACTCGCGAACGAGGCAATTTAGGATATCTCATGTCGCTCGTGGATTCCACCGGCTACCTAGGCTATGTCATGGTGGTACTGGTCCGCAAACTCATCAAGCTTGAAGGGAGCATCCTCCAGTTTTTCCTTGCTGCCTGCGCGATCACCGGTGCGATTTCCCTGATTTCAATCGGGTGGTCCGCCATGCACTACCGCGTCCATTTTCGATCGAAACACGAAACGGAATCGGCCAAATGACCCCTCCTAGTTTTTCCAAAGCACTGGTCTACTCGGGACAGCATGGCAAATTGGAAATGAGGGAACTGCCTATCCCGCCGATTGCGGACGATCAAGCTTTGGTGCGAGTCACAGCCTGCACGCTTTGCGGGAGCGACATCCATTCTTTGCACGGTAGACGCGAGGTTCCCATCCCGACGATCCTTGGTCACGAAATCGTGGGCGAACTCGTCGAAATGGGCAAGCGATTCCCAACGCATGATTTTCAGAACAAACCGTTGCACCGGGGCGACCTGTTAACTTGGGCGATCGTCGCGAATTGCGGAACGTGCTTCTATTGCAAGCGAGGGCTCGAACAAAAATGCGTCCAGGCTTGCAAGTATGGGCATATGGGGTTCGACTCAGGCCATGTGCTGAGCGGCGGGCTATCGGAGTACTGCGTCCTCGCGTCGGGAACCAAAACCATCCGGCTTCCCACAGGCATTCCCCTGCAGGTCCTCACGCCGGCAAGCTGTGCGACTGCGACGGTCATGGCCGCGCTGGATGCGTTGCTCGTATCGCCCATCGATGAGAGCCATATCGCCATCGTCGGAGCCGGGTTGCTCGGGCTGACAGCCTGCGCCATCGCCAAACAACGAGGATGGCAGCGTATCACGGCAATCGACCCCGTTCCCGCGAGACGAGAAATGGCAGAGCGGTTTGGTGCCACCCAAGGCTTGACTCCAGAACAGTGGAAAACGGAATCGCAACGGGCCTCGTCTCCACCTTGCGATGCCGTCCTCGAACTTTCTGGGGCCCACGCAATGGTGGCCCCAGCGTTGGAATCGCTTCGGATGGGCGGGCAGCTAATCTTGGTGGGCGCTGTTTTTCCTAGCCCGCCGGTCTCGATCTCGCCGGAGCAAATCGTTCGGCGACAATGGAACCTTCAAGGGATTCATAACTACCGACCAGCCCATCTGCAAATGGCGATCGATTTCTTGTCTGAATTCGGTGAACGATTCCCATTTGCGGAACTGGTCTCAACCTGGCATGCATTGTCCGAGGTCGAGGCGCTGTTGGGAATGCATCCCAACCCCAACATCGCTCGCTTAGCCGTGAAACCTTAACGATTATGCAAGCCGGTCGGCCGCGAAACGATCGGCCATCCTTTTCAAATGGCACGCCATGATCGCTTCTAGCTCGAATCCTGAGTTCCGGTTGTATCGCTTGGCGAGCCGTTCCGACCTGCAACGAACATAGTTATCGCAGCGGTTTTCGTGTTCCGATAACTCCGACTAAGTCCCTTTGGACAGTCGAACATGGCAATGGCTAGCGGATGGGTAATCTAGTGGAACGTTTAGTAACGAGAGTAAGCGATCCGCTCCATTCTCGTTCCCGCATGCACTTGCAGGGCGTATTCATTGCAACGTTGCAATTCATTGCGACGTTGCTAATCATTGGGACGGTGGGCTGCAAGTCGACGTCGATCTGTTGCAATCCCAGGCACGTGTCGGAAGAGCTGCAACGTCGAACCCAGGTCTTGGTCGAAAAAGCCCCCGCATGCCACGAGATCATTCCGGCCGGAGTCCATTTCGAAGATGGAATTGACGAATCCGAAGCGGTTGCCACCGGTTTAGCAAACAACTCCCTTTTCCAAGCGACCTTGGCTCAATTGGGAATGGCGGCAGGGGATGCAGTCCAATCAAACTTGATTGCCAATCCGCAGGTTCTTCTGTATTTCCCCTCCGGGGCGAAGGAAGGCCAATACACTCTCTTTGCCCCGATCGAGTCCTACTTCTTGAGGCCCGCTCGCGTCAAAGTTGCCAACCGTGAGTACCGACGGATTGGAGAACAACTCGTTCAGAACGGACTCAATGTTGCACGCGACATCCGATTGGCTTACACGGAACTGGCGCTGGTCAACGAACAATCAAGGTTAGCATCGGAAGCGGTTCGCCTGCGGGCAAGTATCGCGAAATTGACACGCGACCGATTTCAAGACGGAGACATCAGCGAGTTAGAAACGATCGCCTCGAAGGTTGATGAGCTCAATGCCAAAGCATCTAGCAGCCTTCAAAACCAAAACGTTGCCATATCGCAAGCGAGGTTAGCCTCCGTCATCGGGCTGCCGAACTTGGACACTCCGCTTCAACCCAAACCGCTCGAAACATTGGATATGCCGGCCCTAGACGAACAGCAATTGATAAATACGGCCCTGGCCTGCCGGCCAGATTATCATGCGTCCAAGTGGGCTGTGATTGCTGCCAGCGAACGTTCAAAACTCTCGCGATGGCTATTCTGGCGAGCCGATAGTATTGTCGATGTGCGGCACGGCACTAACTTCACTCAGACGGGAACCGGGCTTCGTTTCGATTTACCGATCTTCAACCGAAACGAGGGAGGTGTTCTGCGCGCGGACTGGGAATGGAACGCGGCCTTGCATGCGCGCGACGCGATTCGCGATCAAATCTACCAGGACGTTCGCGTCTCCTACCGTCAACTTATTCAGTCGCACGAAAATTTGAACGTGTTGGAAAATGAGGTCCTTCCACAACTTACCGATGCCATTTCCATTGCAGAAAAAGGGTTCGCAGACGGAGGAACAGACTATTTGCTGGTTCTGCAGACGACCTCCCTCTACTTGGACGCGAGAGCTCGTATCCTCGACCAACGCGCAGCGATGCGCCGAGCTTTGATCGAACTCGAACGGAGTATTAGCACCAGTGTCGAGGGGCCAAAGGACTGGGCCGCAGGTTCAGAGCTATAGCGCAGCAAAGAGAGATCGATTCAAGACCCTTCGGCAATCTTTCGCAACGCCCCCATGAATCCTGAGCTCCAACTACAATAGCCTGGTTCACACAAAAAGACGGAGTGTGTTGCCGCGCAAGCCTCGCAATGCATACGCAGAGTCCAACCCCTGAAGTTCTATACTGATACTTTCCCATGAGGAACCCATTGAACATGCGATTTAGTCCCATCGTTTGCTTCGCAGCGACCTTGTTGACTTTTGTCGCATGCCGACCTCAGTCTTCGCCATCCGCCAAAGGACCACCCGCTTCGAAAGTGGAAATGGTACCTCACGAGAGCGATCTGGCGACGATCACATTAACCCAAGAAGCGGAGGGGAGGCTGGGCATTTCCACCGTGCCTGCAGCCTTGCAGAACGTTCAGCAGCATAGGGTCTTTGGTGGAGAAGTGATCGTCCCGTCAGGCCGATCCATTGTGATTGCGGCGCCCGTCCCGGGTATGGTTTCTTCATCGGGTTCCAACGCATTGCCCATGCCGGGCTCCAAAGTCTTATCTGGCCAAGCGGTTCTCAAATTGACCCCTATCCTCTCCCCCGAGCGGGACGTCCCCACGCCAGCCGAACAGGTTCAGATGACCAGTGCCAAAGCCACCTTGGTGGCGGCCCAGGCCATGGCGATGGGCGATATCCAGCGAGCCCGAGCCGATGTCGCGGCTACCAAAATTGCTTTCGATCGCGCGAGCAAATTGTTCGCGGATCGGGCTGGCAGTCAACGCGCCGTCGATGATGCCCAAGCGCTGGCCAACATTTCCGCTGCAGCGCTTGCCGCCGCCGAGGAACGTTACGCGGAACTGACGAAAGGGATCCAGTCTTTAGAGCGAACGACCCAACGCGATCTTGCGAGCGAGATCACGTTGACCGCGCCGGTCAACGGAGTCATTCGCAGCATCAGCGTTTCGCCAGGCCAGCAAGTCGTATCTGGAACCTCGCTCTTTGAGGTTTTGGACATCAGTACTATTTGGGTGCGTGTCCCGATCTTTGTGGATCTATTGGCCTCGATGGATCGACAAGCGATCGGCCGAGTAGTCGCGTTGGACGGAAAAGCGACCCATGCCGGTTCCGCGACGAACAGCGTCGCCACTTCGCTCGCAGTCCCCGTCGAAGCCCCACCGACCGCGGACGCGAGCAGCTCGTCGGCCGACTTGTACTTTGAAGTTTCCAATCCGAAATCGGAACTGCGCCCGGGTCAACGCGTCGGCATTGAATTGCCCATGTCTGCCGAAGTCGAGGCGATCGTGGTGCCCGCCGCATCGATCCTGTATGACATGCATGGAGGGACCTGGGTCTATGTGGTCAAGGAACCGCACCGATTCGTTCGCAAACGGGTTAGCGTGCTATGGTTTGATGGCCCCACAGCTATTCTGCAAAAAGGACCCGAGACGGGAACGATGGTGGTCGCCGATGGCGCAGCGGAATTGTTCGGAACCGAGTTCGGACCGGGGAAGTAGGCAAACCGAACCATGAGTTGGCTTATTCGTGCATCGCTTCAATTTCGCGTCCTGGTTTTGCTGATCGCGTTAGGCGTTATCGCCGTCGGAGTGCAAACGACCGAGTCGATTCCGCTAGATGTGTTTCCCGAGTTTGCTCCGCCCTTGGTAGAGATTCAAACGGAGGCACCCGGGATTTCCACCGAAGATGTGGAGAGTCTGATTAGTGTTCCCATTGAAAATGCTGTCAACGGTATTCCTTTCGTTAAAGCGGTCCGATCGAAATCGGTGCTCGGGCTTTCGAGTGTTCGACTGATTTTTGCGAACGGCACCGATCTCCTGATGGCTAGGCAACTGGTCCAAGAACGCATTGCGTTGGTCGCGCCGCAGCTCCCCATCGTAGCCCGCCCGCCGGTCATTCTGCCTCCGCTCTCTTCATTGAGTCGCTGCATGAAAATTGGACTATGGTCAGATACCAAAAACCAAATGGACATGACGGTTCTCACCAAATGGACAATCCGACCACGATTGATGTCCGTCAGCGGCGTCGCCAATGTGGCGGTTTGGGGAGAGAAGGACCCGCAGCTCCAGGTGATTGCCGATCCCGACCGCTTGCGAGCCAACGGGATCACGCTGGACGCATTGATGCAAGCGGTACGCGACGCCACGGCAGTCGGATCGGGTGGCTTCGTCGACACCCCCAATCAGCGTCTTGCGCTCCGGCATATTCCGGCTGTCCTGACCCCTGAGCAACTGGGCAACATGGTCCTGGCATTCCGAAACTCGGGTGCAACAAATAGTTCGGTAGCCACACCCAACGTGTTGAGACCAGCGACAACGCCCACCCAAGCAGGGAGCCCCATTCGTATCCGTGATGTCGCAGAGGTCGTCGTTGATTTCGCACCTCCCATCGGGAATGCGATCATCAACAACCAACCTGGATTGCTCTTGATTGTGGAGAAACAACCCTGGGCCAATACCTTGGCGGTCACACGCGGGGTGGAGAAAGCGATGGCCGAACTGAAACCTGGGATGGGCGAAGTGCAATTCGACACGACCATCTTTAGGCCGGCGACATTCATCGAACGGTCCTTGGCCAATTTAAGCCATTCGATGTTGGTCGGATGTGTATTGGTGATCTTGGTGTTGCTAGTGTTTCTCTACGACTGGCGATGCGCTTTCATCAGCGCGATGGCCATTCCCCTTTCGATGGTCGCCGCCATCCTGGTGCTGTACATGCGGGGAGGGACCGTCAACACCATGGTGCTGGCTGGTTTGGTCATTGCATTGGGTGAAGTCGTCGACGACGCGATCATCGACGTTGAGAACATCATGCGCCGTCTGCGCTTGAATGCCGCTACGGACAATCCGCAGCCCCCCTTTCAGATTGTCCTAGACGCATCGATGGAAGTGCGGAGCGCGGTCGTTTACGCGACGATTATTGTGGTACTGGCTTTCTTGCCGGTTTTCTTTCTCGAGGGCCTTTCCGGATCGTTTTTTCGTCCGTTGGCGGCGTCTTATATTCTCGCGATTTTGGCTTCGCTGGCAGTTGCATTGACGGTTACGCCAGCGATGTGTTTGATGCTGCTTCCTGCAAAAGCCAGGCTCCGTCATCGCGACGGTCCCTTGGTGGTGGTGCTCAAGCGAGCTTATCGGGCCGTGCTGCAAGGGATCCTCCGTTTCCAATGGATGGCGTTGTCTGGCTTTGCTGCTGTTTTCGGCCTCGTCGCTTGCTCGATTCCCTATTTGGGCGAAGAGCTCATGCCCAATTTTCGCGAAACCGACTTCTTGATGCATTGGGTCGAGAAGCCAGGCATTGGGATCGAAGCGATGGATCGGATCACAACCCGAGCGAGCAAGGAACTGATGGCCATTCCAGGCGTCCGAAACTTTGGCTCGCATATTGGCAGAGCCACGGTAGCAGACGAAGTCGTCGGTCCCAATTTCACTGAACTGTGGATCAGCATCGATGATCAACACGACTACGATGCGACGGTGGCAAAGGTACAAAGCGTCGTGGATGGATATCCCGGATTGTATCGCGATCTCCTGACGTACCTCAAGGAACGCATCAAGGAAGTGCTGACCGGGACGAGCGCTGCGATCGTGGTTCGGATTTATGGACCGGACATGGACCGTCTGCGGGCAATTGCAGCCGATGTTGCGACGCAGATCAAACCGATCGAAGGAGTCACAACCCTCAAAGTGGAACCACAAGTACTGGTGCCACAAATCTCGATTGAGATGCGGCCGGAAGCCTCGTCCCAATTTGGCTTAACCAGTGCAGCGCTGATGCGTACGGTGTCGACGCTGGTCAATGGGACACAAGTAGGGGAGATCTATCGCGATCAAGGAATCTACGGTGTTTTTGTTCGCGGAACGCAGCAAGCCCATCGCGACCCCACCGCCATTGAGGACCTCATGATCGATACACCGTCGGGGGCTCAAGTGCCATTGAACTCCGTGGCCATGGTAACGATCGTTCCTGCTCCCAATGAAATAAAACGCGAAGGCGCATCCCGCCGATTGGACGTGACGTGCAACGTGGCCGGCAGGGATCTGGGTGCGGTCGCTCAAGAGATTGAGGCTGCTGTTCAAAAGAACGTCGTCTTTGGAGTGGGCTACCATCCTGAGTTTCTTGGGGAATATGCCGAAGCGCGGGCATCGAGACAACGGCTGGTTCTCCTTTCCTTTGCAGCCATCTTAATGATCACGGTGATCCTGTATGTTGACTTTCAATCGTGGAAGCTTGTAGCGTTGATGCTGGCAATGTTGCCGTTGGCCGTGCTCGGAGGCGTGCTGGGAGTATTCGCCAGCGGAGGCATTTTATCGCTCGGTTCGCTTGTGGGATTCGTTACCATCATCGGAATCGCCGCAAGGAATGCGATCATGCTGATCAGTCATTATCGGCATCTGCGAGAATCCGAGGGAATGGATCCCGGTCGCGAACTCGTCCTTCGCGGAGCCGAGGAAAGACTAGCCCCTATTCTTATGACCGCGTTGACCGCGGCATTGGCGCTTGCGCCGCTGGTCTACACTGGAAATCTACCTGGTCAGGAAATCGAGTATCCGATGGCGATCGTCATCCTATGCGGGTTGGCGTCCGCAACAATGGTGAACCTATTTGTTTTGCCACTGCTGTTCGTCCGAGTTCAACCGATTAAAAAGTAAAGTTTGAGGGTTTAGGCGAGCGACGGGATCATTACGACCGTAGGATGGGACCATCGTCCCGTCCGTTTATTCGTTCGGGACGATGGTCCCAAACTACTAATGGTATGTTTCAGCCTGCCGCTCGCCTTAGCGTCGACCGCCGGTTGGCCCGGGAAGGGGCCATCCATGTTTTCATCTCAAATCATGGAGATTTTTTCTACCCATCACGACATCGGGAGAATTGAATTCGCAATCGTCCCAGTTGCAGACGTGAGAAAATTTTGGTCATGAGGGATCGTCGCGATATCTTTAGTCGTCTTGAAGCAATCAGATGCAGAGTCGCTTTCGGCAAAAGCGACCTACGGATGCAATGACTTGCTCAAGACTCTAGTGGGTCATGGCATACGTTATGATGTTGATTCCCATCGGATAAGAATAAGGGACCGAAAACGTTTCAAAGTAGTCCGTCTCCGCTCCTTCGCGTTCCCAACCATCTCCTAAATCGTTGTTGTGACATAAGAGGGCGACGATGCGATTTCTCTCGTCGTAGTAGGCCTGGAAGTGTGGGAGCTTGTCACCGTGAGGCAAGGGGTGATTGGTTTCGAAGTTAGATCCTTGACGCCACGTGCGAATGTCCGGCACCTGCGGCTTTTCTTTGAAGTCATAGACGATATGGAAGAGGTTGTGCGAAAGGGGCAAGTCTACCGGCTCGCTATCAGGCAGGACCATACTCATTTGGGACCTCACGTCCTCCCACTCCTTTTCTCCCCAGAAATCATCCACCATCAAGAAGCCGCCGTTCAGCAAATGACGGCGCAATGCGACCGCTTCGTCCAATCGCAACTGCATCGTTCCCACTCCATTCATGAACAGGAATGGGTAGTTGAAGATATCCGGATCGGTCAGCTCTAAAACCTTTCCATTCGGATCTACTTTCAAGCTTGTCAACTGCTGCAAACGGTATGAAAAATTCCAGTCGCTATCGGGAAAGTCATTGCTCCAACGGTTGCCTCTCCCGTAGTCCGAAGACGTATATTTGATCCTAGCAAATGTAAAGACGTCGGATTGGAAAGGAACGTCGATCTTCCACATCGGAAACTCGCTCCTATCTTTCATCCGCTGTTCTCGAAACCCTTGACCGCCCATTCCAGGACCAGGGTTCGCGCGTTCCCATCGCGATCCCTGTTGCGTGGCAGCCACCGCGATCGAAAGCAGTGCAAGCCCACCGACTGAGAAAAGTGCGAAGCAGACTTTGGAGGGAGGGAGCACAATTCACCATGAGGCAGGCAATTAGGTGGCCAGAACAACCACTCATTCTGCACGCCTAGCCTGCCAACGTCAATCGTACGTTCTCACCAAAACACCCCTCTATTAGCGGAACGGCGCAAGCCGTCCGGTCAGGACCTGTAAAGTCTTGGGAATTTACTCGCGTCGCATACTAAATGTGGTGTAGTGCAATCCGTCCTCTTCTTCGACAACGAATGCCCCCGATGGGGCAAGGTACTTGGCGATGACCTCGAACGGAGGAAGGCTTCGACCCTCGAGGGCGGTTACCAATGCTCCAAAGAAAGGGTTATTGTCAGACACGGACTTCAGCCGTTCAATATTGTTGGGATCGTTTGCGAGGTCGTAAAACAAGCGAAGCGATTCCTCGGGACGTTGGTAGCTCATGATGGACGTTTCCTTATCCTTGAGCTGTGCCTTGATCCGATCGCGTATCAGTTTGTATTCCAGGGCATCGCTTAACAGATCGTCACCACTAGAGAGGGTGGAGATCGCTTGTTCGATGGACACCACAGAATCGCTTGCCAGCAGGTCCTCTCCGACCACACCGAACGCAGGTTGGGGAACGCGTATGTTTGGGTTGTCGTTCTTGATATCCAGGTAGTAAAGAGTGGTATCGCCAATGACTTTCGAAGTCCAACGCGGCTCATTGTTTTTCAATTTGAGAAAGAATCTAGGCAATATGTCAGACTTCACACGCTGCGAATCTTTGATGTGAATCCCTACCAGATTGCTTTGGCTATTGATTTGTTTTGAGGGCAGGATCAATTGAGCCAGCGATGCGCGATCGTTTAATAGGTCGAGCACGTCTTTTCGCATATCGATTCCGATCTGACGGCTCCCCTGGGCGACAACGTTGTTTTCAAAGGTATTTTCGCCTCCGAAGGTATCGACGATTTCCGCAACCGCCTTGATCGTTTTGGCGAAATCCCAGTTCATGGTGCTATAGCTGGCAACTTTGTCGTTGACCCAAGGTTCGGGCTCGGTCGATCCGCTTTTGGGTCGAACGGCCCGAAGGACTCCACGGCGATTGGTATCCATCAGCATGTGCGCATGGATGATCGAATCGAAATCGTTGGGAGCAAAAATAGCGCTGCCTCCGATCCCCTTGATCCCATCGACACCGAGCGACTTGAGGGTTGCTAGGACGACGATGCTGGATGAGTTCCCTTTCGAAAACTCGCGGTAGAGCGCGATCGGATTGGCATAGAAGGAAACTTGGGGGCGTTCGCCTGCTGTACCCACGCAGCGGCTCAGGATGGTCGTGAAGTCACGATTTTCCGCCAGAGATTTGTGATCGATGCCACTGCCTTGCCATATTTGAGCCAACGTCTCTGCGTATTCTGCATTGCTGCAAACGACCAACACGCCAGAGTTGAGGAAGAAGCCCAGTTGTCGATCTTCTCGCGTACCGTTGCGAATTTGATTGACGGTGATCTTGCCAATTTCTTTCGTCGTTTTTGCCCCACCGGTGGAAGCGATTCGGCTTTCCAATCGCCCGATCATCAACTCGACGGCAGGCAATTCTTCGCCGGCTTCTAACAAGGCACAGAACGCGGGCGCTCCTTTGGTCGGAACGAGCGCGAGGGCGAGCTCGCCGTTTGGAATCGAGAGGAGTTCGTCGAGATTGACTCCGACCGCCTCCTGCATCCCTTGGACGAGATTGGAAAAGGTCGAATAAAACGAGCCGATGATGGGTTTGAGCTGTTTGTCATCTGCAAGCTTACCCATCGAGGTCAGCGACATCTGATTCTTGAGGTCGCGGGTATCATCGACCCGAGCGTAGAGCAGCGTCTTTTGGGAAAACAGCTTCGGGGCGGATGGGCGTTGCGCCCATGCGAGAGAAGGCAAGAGCAGAGCAAACAACAACGGCGCGGTAGAGAAGAATTTTTTTAGCATGGTCCGTGAGATTCGAAGGTCGTGGACGGTTCTTGGATACATCGGTAAGTATATTTCGAAAAAAGGTGCCAAAGGCAACATTAGCTCCAATCTTGAGCGGCCTCGCGCCCCAATTCCACCAACGCAATGTATTGATCGTCACAGAATCGGTCCGTCATTCCTGCAAGATAAATAGCGACGGTGTGCTCCACCCCCCATTCGGCAGCCCATTTCTGAAATCGTTCCGGAAGCCGTTGAGGATAGGATTTAAGCAGCCGAAAGAGTTGGTGAAGCCTGGTTGCAGCCCGCAAACGGACCTCGACGAGCTTGGGATGCCGATAGACATGTTCGAACAAACACGCCTCCAACTCTTCTTTGTCCGATTGCATTTCGGGGGACATTTGCAATTGAATGCCCACCTCTTGGACCGCTTGCGAATCCAGTTGTCCCGCCTCGCTCAGCAAGCAGGTTGAGTGCTGCAGGAAATTTTCGATCTGGATATCGATCAGAGTGTGAACAAGCATTTGGCGACGGTTTTGCGAGTTGCTCTGTTCGATGGGTGCTGACTGACAAGCGCGTTGTACCAAACCCAGCCCGCCGAGTTGTTGCCAATGGAGCAACCCCAGTTTTAGTGCATCGTCCAAGTCATGCGCGTCGTATGCAATGCTATCCGCGGAATCGACAACTTGGATTTCTAGCATGGGAACCGTGCCAGAATGTTTGTCCGAACGGAACTGTTGCCCCGAAAGGACTTCACGGGTCAAGTTCAGACCTGGGTAGGGCGTGTATCGCTGCTCGATGCGAGTCGCCAACTCCAGCGCGAATGCGTTGTGTGAGAATCCCCCAAAATCCTTGACGCAGGATTGCAATGCGTCTTCACCGCAATGCCCGAAGGGCGGGTGGCCAATGTCATGCAGCAATGCCATCGCCTCGATCAGATCCTCATTGAGCCGCAGCGTTCGACCGATCGTTCGGGCTACCGAAGCGACTTCGTTGGTATGAGTAAGCCGCGTCCGATGATAGTCCCCCATGTCTCCAGTAAACACCTGCATCTTTCCGCTTAGTCGCCGAAACGCGGCGCTGTGCAGAATCCGATCCCGATCGCGTTGGAAGGGGCCTCGATAGTCGTGTTGGGGTTCAGCGTGCTCACGCCCCAGGGATTGAGTTGAAAACATGGCGTACGGTGCTAAGAGCAAACGTTCGCGAGTTTGCCAGGACAACGCAGGCTCAAAATTTCGGTGGATCAACGACCGCGTAGGGTTCGACATGAAAATGGAATGCAAGTAGGAATGGGGGTGTTAAATCCTTTCGCCCCCTTAGTTTACCGCCAAGGGGACGTTTGATTCGATAGCAGTCGCCTCTATTTTTGGAAATGTTTTTCCGTTTCACCCTAGGCCGCTCGCTTGAGACGGCTCCCGTTGGCTGGAACATGTCGCCTTTTGCTGTTAGACTTTTTGTGCGTACGTCTTCTTCCGGTGCGACCTTTCCTTTCATTGAAAAGCTTCTCTGCCATGTCCAATTTTCGGTACTCTGACCTTGCGAAAATGATCGACCATTCTCTGTTGAATCCAACGATGACGGTCGAGCAACTCGAAGCCGGAATACAATTGGCCATCGCGTACGATGTCGGCAGCGTTTGCATCCTGCCTTACTATCACAAGCGCTGCGCTGAACTGCTGGCCGGTACCACGGTCGCTCCGAGCAGCACCGTAGGATTCCCTCACGGCGGTCATAGTTTCCACACCAAGCGGGTCGAAGCGGAACAATTGATCGAGGAGGGATGCCTCGAATTGGACATGGTCTCCAATATCAGCGCCGTACTGAGCGGCAACTGGAAGCTAGTGGAACAGGAAATCGAGGCGATCGTAAAAATGTCGCATTCCGCCAAGCGACGTGTCAAAGTCATCTTCGAGAACTGCTATCTCCAAGACGAGCACAAGATTCAGCTCTGCAAAATTTGTTGCAACGTCGGCGCGGATTGGGTTAAGACAAGCACTGGGTACGGAACCGGTGGGGCGACGATGGAAGATCTGCAATTGATGCTGGACAACGTGCAAGCGCCGGTACAAGTCAAGGCAGCGGGCGGTATCCGTGATTGCGATTCGCTCATCAAGGTGCGAAACATGGGAGTGACTCGCGTCGGCTCCTCTCGCACCTCAGAAATGCTCGATGAAGCCCGACGGCGATTAGGCGAGCCCGCCATCGAACCTATCAAAGCGGCTCCTGTCGGATCCAGCTACTAGTGAACTCGCTCCAACTGGCCCAGAGTTGGCTTCAAGGCCACCAAGACCAGATGGTCAACGAATTGGAGCAATTGTGCAATCTCAACTCTGGCTCCGATTCCCTCGTCGGTTTATTGGCCGTATCGGAATGGCTCGTTGACTATTTTAGGCCTCTCCAACGTCCCTGCCAAAAGCTCTCGCTTCCGAGTTTTCATAGGATCGACGATCTGGGGATAGAAAAGACACACCCAACCGGTCCTGCGTTGCGATGGGATGTGCTCGGGTCGAGCAACCAAAAACGCAAGCGGCTGCTGCTCACCATCCACTACGACACCGTCTATGGCCCCACGAGCAACTTCCAAAAGTGCGAGCGATACGAGGCAAAGCTAGGAGAGGAACGTTGCGAATTGCGAATGCGGGGGCCCGGCGTGATCGACGCAAAAGGGGGAATCATCGTTTTGCGATGGGCAACGTTGGCGGCCATGCAATTTCTGGATCTGTCCGAACTCGACCTATCGATTGTTCTTACCCCAGACGAGGAGATAGGATCTCCTGCGACCATTGACCTATGGTCAAAGATCGCAGGCTCATTCGATTTTGCGATGCTCTACGAACCTGCGCTCGCGGATGGATCGCTGGTATCCGAACGCAAGGGCACCGGAACCTTTATTGTTGTCGTGCGAGGCAAGTCCGCACATGCAGGACGCAATTTCCACGAAGGCCGGAACGCGATCGCACACGCTTGCAAACTGGCTCTGGCCCTGGACTCCCTCAACGGCCAACGCCCCCAAGTCACCATCAACGTCGGTCGGATTCGGGGCGGCGATGCAGTCAACGTGGTTCCCGATTTAGCCGTCGTCCGCGCCAACGTGCGAGTTTCATCACAGGAAGACAGAGCATGGATCGAAACTCAGGTGCAACAAATTGTTCGTAGTTTTCAGGACCCAGATGCGGGTTATCAAGTCGCCGTGCATGGAGGCGTTCATGCGGCCCCAAAAACAATCGATGCGACCACTTCGGTATGGATGGATCTGACGCAAAGTGCAGGCGCGATGGTTGGGGAGTTGATCCGCTGGAAACCCTCCGGTGGCGCGAGCGACGGCAATAAGCTAGCGGGATTGGGCCTCCCAAACATCGATACGTTCGGGGCCGAAGGAGATCTGCTGCATAGCGATCAAGAATGGATTCGTGTCAGTAGTTTACCTCGCAAGGCAGCGTTGAGTGTCGCGGTTATTCACTCCCTGCTCACACAGCACTCTTAATATTCCTTCTCCTGATAGTCGCCTTTTGCTCCGCAAAAGTACGTTGTGTGACGCTACTTTCGCGGAGCGAAAGGCGACTATGGCTCTGAATTTTTGGAAACAGAGGGATTCGTTTGGCGGGTGCAGGGAGCGACTTTCAACCATTTGACAGGGGCTCGGTTTCTTTCTAGAATCCATCGCACGTTTACGGTGACACGCCTTTGTTGGTTTCTAACGGGTGTGTGGAACAGGGAACTCCGGTTGAATTCCGGGACGGTCCAGCCGCTGTGAGCTACCAG
>JANODW010000344.1:0-2236 GCA_031412875.1 Pirellula sp.
GTTGAGAACGACGAAGTCGTTGGGGTCCTTTTTTAGCGCCAATTCCCAATATTTCCTGGCTGCTTCCAATTTCCCTTGTGCATAGAAGCCTTCTCCGAGCAACCGGAGGGAAGGGACGCTCACAATACCCAGGTCGATTTGCCGCTTCAGAACTTCTAGCAATTTTGGCGTGATTTTTTTCCCGTAACCATAGGGCAGAAGCTTCGCAATCTCTCCGGAAATATTCGGCTCTAGAGGATCGGTCTCTGCGGCTATTTCAAGAAGCGAAAGATCTAGTTCGATCTCTCCCTGATTGTTCTTTTTAACTGATTGAGCATAGAACCCCAATTGGATGCCGCAGAGCATGCGTCGCACCGACTCTGCGTTGGGGATGCGAGCTAAACCTTCCTTCAGGACTTTGACGGCTTCGTCCGGATTGTCCCCTACCAGAAATGCGCTCGCCGCCGACGTCACGTCTGATTCTTTTTCCGATTCTGTATTTGCTCTCGCCAAGAAAAAGTCGGCAGCTTTTTGTGACGTTTCCAGCTTGGCTTCGACATCTCCAATCCGTCCATAAAGCCGAGCCAGTTCCACCATCAATTCAGGATTGGCGTCCACTGCTGTCCTTGCAACGATTTTCGCCCTGGTAATCTCGCGACGCTTCTCAAGTAGGATCGCGTAGAACATCACGAGGCGAACATCCACCTTCTTCCATTTTCTAGCATTTTCTAAATGCCCCATTATCTTCTGCACGGGGATTTCGTTTCCCGAGTGGTTTCGGATAATGTACTCTTTTGAGAGCCATGCGTCTGCTTGCGGATACTCTGTTGTTTTGGAGAGTGCTAGCTCGCTCATCATTTGAATCGCGCGATCGTTCGCGTCGGAAATGGCATACACCAGGCCTAATCGATACTTTGCTGGTCCATTGTTGGGGAAGTCTTTCAATACGCGTTTGCAGGCGATCTCAATTTTCCGCATGGCGCTCTCCGAAATCGGAGCGGGCGTTTCATCCGCCGATTCTACTGCATTGATTGCCTTGCAAAATGCAGACTCTTGTTGCTTGTTGCTGATCGCTTCCAATAGTTCTGTCGGATAGTTCTTCTGATTTTCCTCCATTAAGAATTGCGATCTATTGTCCACGGGTCTGGCCGAATAGAAGGCAACGGTAAAGTAAGTACCTATCAAAAAAAGGATCGACGGGAGGTGGCAGAAAAAAGGAACCCATGGGCGAGAATCTTTCCAGCCTCGAGCCACATCGATGACGCTTCCAATCGCGTTGATAGGATGGAGGATCAAGTCAAACATTTCGATGCGTAGCCACTCGAAATCGGTTCTCCAGGAGGGCTTCTTTCCGGCAATGTGCAACAGGGTCCGCCACCGTTGACTGATCTTATTCCTTTTAGGGATACGCAATGTCAGCGTTGGCAATCCGCACAACCAATTCCAAGCAAAGGAACCGAGCGGAGTTTCGGTATTGAAGTTCTGGAACGGGATGGGCTTGAACACCGTGGCAAAGAATTGGTCGATGCTAAACACCAACGCGGCGCTGAGAATAAACAGACCGATTTCGAGTTCAAAGGACCAGGAATACCAGGTTTGATTCTGGTCCGCTAATTTTGCCAGGATAAACCAAGCCATACTGCGAACCGTTGCCCACGCGATCGGGGTGAGTGCCAGGGTGACCAACCCGCTCAAGAGGCCTCGACGAAATGCGAGAAGGCAAAAGAGTGCGACCCCAGTCATGGCGACGGCGCTGTCCCAGACGCCAATACTAGAGAAATGATCCGCATTTCCCCTTTCAAAAAGAATTCTTGTTTCCTCTTTCGCGTGTGTGATGCGCGCGGAGTCCGAAAGCAGTGATGTCATCCTGACGGTAAAACTCTCCAGATTCTGGAATGCACCCGCGTCGGCGATCGCGTCGATCACGAACGGAGTCAACAATACGGATCCCAAAAACAATCCTTGATATACGGAATCTCCCCGAATCCGTGCCATGCACCAACCTGCAAAAACAACCGCCACAGCAATCCCACTCCAAAATGGATCTGCAAGGAAAACGCTGAGGCAGATCAGTGCGGAACTCATCACACATGCCAAGCGGGCCATGCGGACATTGAACCACGTGCGATCGCCGATCCATTGGGAGCGAACCAACGCAATTAACAGCCCCGCAAGAAACCCAATCGAACACAGGAGGCGATCAGGCGACGAGTAGGCCGTTTTCCAACTCGCTAATCCGACTGCGATCGCACAGGCC
>JANODW010000345.1:0-7949 GCA_031412875.1 Pirellula sp.
TTCCGTTCAACGCCGCTCCTGGTGTTGAACAAATAGATGAACCGAAGTTAGCAAAGCCGTTGGAGGGCTCCGAGGGCGATCTTGCTTCCGCTTGGATGCCAACGGCGAAGCCAACTGGCATTGGCGGCGCGGCTGCATCAACGGTTGCATTAGCCGTTTCAATGGCGATTGGGATGCCATTGACAGAGCGGTTTGGTATTTGGGACCATTGGCCGAGTTGGGCTTTGTATGCGCCGCACAGCAGTCGCGTTCGTGTGGAAGTGGCCGGGGCAAACGTGGGGCAACTACCACCCGAGCTCGTGGCGCTCATTCCAAGGGAAGCTGGGGAGGTTATCGAAGATTCCGAGTGGACGTTGATTCCGATCGAAGCGTGGTCCTTGCAGACGTTGGACACTCCCATTTATCCGCAATCTCGTTTTCAAATCGGTGTCGCAAGGCACATTGCTGCCAGCCTGACGGACGCCGATCCGGTTCAAGTCACCGTGCTTCGAGTCACTGTGCTCGGTATCGCAAATCGATTTACGGGGCTTCGCAAGAGCGACACACGGTATGGGGAAAACGAACTCGTCGAGATGGAAGAACGCTTCTGGCTGAATTGCCGGCCACGAGTCCCCTAGCGACGCGTATGAGGCGAGCGGCAGGATCATTATTACCGTAGGATGGGACCTTTGTCCCGTCCGTTTGTTCGTTCGGGACAATGGTCCCAAACTACGGCTGGTATGTTTCAGCCTGCCGCTCGCCTTACCGGCGTTGTGCGACCGCTGCATCGCTTGCAATCCAGCGTTGGATGAAACGCCAAAGGGAAGGGTAGGACTGAAAAATGGAAGGGGGATTGGCCGATTCGATCCCGTTGCTTTTCAGCTCTTTGACTGCGATTTGTGTCCGCCTATCAAACAAGTGTTCAATGGTAAATCGCTTGCCATCCTGCAGGGCTTTGGTAAGGTCCTCCAGGATCGCGTCGGGAATCTTACCTCGAATCAACGCGCATTCGCCAAGTCGGTAGCCATGCTCGACCAACCGGACGGTCCACCGCCAATCCTCAATCATCGGTGCGGTGACATCGCGTCCTGCACTAGCGTCCTTTACGTCCGCTGTCGGGAGCGCTGCCATGGGCCGAACGAGCGCGTCATTGTCCCTTTCTAGGATCGGCGGACGCACCTCCATGTTTCTGTCCGTTTTAAACGGCTTCGGTGCATCGATTTGTTTACTGCTGGCCGATTGGTCCGATCTGGTCGCAAGGGAAACCTGTGGCGCTTCGATGGGCATTGCCACCGGGATTGCCCCGATGGGCTGAACCCGTTCGCTGGGCTTCGGCTGCGCGGTATCTTTTGGCGGCTGGGCCGGTTCTTTGGGTGGTGGCGTAGCGGGAGAGTTTGCCAGCTTCTCAGCCGCTTGTTGGCATTGGCAAACGTACTGCATCAATATCGCGGGGATGGGTTGCGTGCCTGCCAAGCATTGGATTCCCACGTCGGATAGCGAAACGGTTACCTTTCCCTGCCGCAATTCGGTCAGTTTCAACAATCCTGCGTCGAGCGTTTTATCTAGGAAGCCGGAGGCATGCGATTTCTTCCATGCCCGGAGAATGCCAAACTCGGGGAGTCTCTGCAGTCGCAAGCCTTGGACGGCTTTGCTTTCAACCCCGGACAGATGTTGGGAAAGCAATGTCTTGCTCAAGTAACCGTGCGTGCGTTCGACCGCTTTGAGGATGGTAATGATCAGATCGTGCGCGGGCTTGGCTTCGCTAGGCAGCGTCGCATCGGGGTCGCGAGGGAGTTCCGATTCGAACGTCGTCTTGGCGAGTTTAGGAGGCGCTTTCTTGCTGGCCTGCGGCTTTTCTGCGGGCGTTGCTACCTTGGGCAAAGGAAGCACTTGGGGCATATTCGGCCAGCCGATTTTCCCCTGGCATCGATCGCAAATACCGCAGTTGGACGCAGAGGCATCGCCAAAATATTCCAAGATGGTTTTTTGCCTGCAGGAACGGCTTTGCGCATAGGCGACCATTCGATCGAGCTTTTCGTAGTCGGATTTTTTGCGTGCCGCCAACGTTTCGTGGTCGATCTTGAGTTCGCTAAACGGGACGTCACGACGACGAAAATGAATCGCTCGCCCGCGGAACGGCGGGACGTACTCAAAGCTCTCTAGTTTGCAGAGTTCGCGGAGGGTGCGATTCAGCGCGTCTCGGTCCATTTCCAATTGTTGCATGAGCCATCGCGGGTGGATGTAGACCGGTTCTTCCCGACGATCGCCGATGGCTTTTTCAACCGCTCGCAGCACGGTGCGTTGTACATTGGCTCCTTTGGGAAGCAGATCGAGCAGCGTTGGCAGTTTGCTGTCGATTCGGAACATGGCTAATCCGCCGGACATCTCAAGCCGTTCCATGACGCTGGTGCGTCCGAGGATTTGGAGGCACGAGTTGATCGCTTCGGTGGTTGCGGGTGCGTTGGTTAGTTCGCGGATCTCTTCGGCCGTCAATTCGATCGGGTCTTCGGGCCGTTTGACGAGCAGATCGTAAACAGATTCCAACAGTTCGCGAGGTGGGTTCGCGTTCTCGATGAAGAACTCTTGAATGTACCGATCCTGTGGGCTGTACAGCAGAACACATTGCGACGGCAAGCTATCGCGTCCTGCGCGACCTGCTTCTTGATAGTATGCCTCAAGGGTGCCAGGTGTGTTGTAGTGAATGACGTAACGCAGGTCCGACTTGTCGATTCCCATCCCAAACGCATTGGTCGCAATGATCACCTTGAGCTGTCCACCCATGAATTGCTCTTGAATCAATTTGCGTTGTTCCGGCAAGAGGCCCGCATGATAGGCCCCAACGCTGATCTTCAGTTCCTTGCCAATCTGTTCGACGAGCGCTTCGCAGCGTTTTCGAGTGGCGGCGTAGATGATTCCGGTGCCGCTTTGGTCCTTGATGAAATCGAGAAGTTGCTTGTCTTTTTCTCGGTCGCCCATGCACAGCATCGAGCCCAAATAAAGGTTGTCGCGAGCAAAGCCGGTAATGAAATGCTTGGCTACGCGCAACTTGAGAGAGTCGACGATATCTTGCCGCACTTTGGGGGTCGCCGTCGCCGTCAGCGCCACCGTTTGGACACCACCGAGCGCTTCGCGGAAACGTCCCAAGCGTTGGTAGTCGGGGCGAAAGTCATGCCCCCATTCACTGATGCAATGCGCTTCGTCGACCGCCAACAATTGGATGGGAGTCGAACGGATGGCGTCCAGGAAGCGAGAATTGCGAAGCCGTTCGGGAGCAACGTAAACCATCGAGTAATGGCCACCCGCCACATGCTCAAGCCGTTGGTTTTGTTCGGCGGTAGATAGCGTGCTATTGATCAACGTGGCGGAGATACCGCGGTTGGACAACGAATCCACTTGATCCTTCATCAGGGCGATCAAAGGCGAGACGACGATGGTCAAACCCGGCCGAACCAAACTGGGCAATTGGTAGCAAAGGCTCTTGCCGCCACCGGTCGGCATAACGCACAAGCAGTCGTGCCCCGCAATAATGTGGCTTATCACCTCTTGCTGGCCTTTGCGAAAGTCCTCGAGACCAAAGCGATTCAATGCCGCATGCAAATCGATTTGCCCAAGAACGGCCATAAAATGTGCAGTCCTCTCGCCGCAAAGAATCCGATGAACCTAGAACAACCACCAAGCAATGAACCGCAAACAAGCAATCCTTCATTTTCCCTTGGATCGGGGTTGGTGGCAAGTAGGCGTATCGTCCGTTATGATCTGCATTCCAAAGTAATTTCTAGCCTGATTCCGAACCTTTAATTAGCAGCGAGAATGTCGATTCCAACTTCAGCCCCTAAAGACTCTTCATTTACCGGCCTTTCGATTGAGGTTTCCAACTCCAAACCGATGCCAGCGGTCGGGCTTGGATATTGGAAGGTTGAAAAGTCTGCGGCTGCAGCGTTAACGGTGGAAGCGGTGAAGATGGGTTATCGCCATTTGGACTGCGCCGCTGACTATGGCAATGAAGAGAACGTCGGTGAAGGGATTGCAGAAATCGCCCGTCGATCGCTTTGCAAACGGGACGAGCTTTGGGTAACCAGTAAACTCTGGAATACGTACCACCGCCCCGAACATGTCAAACCCGCATTGCAGCGTTCGCTTCGCGATTTGAAACTCGACTACTTGGACCTTTACTTGGTCCATTTTCCCATCGTGTTGCAGTACGTTCCGTTTGAGACTCGCTATCCGCCAGGCTGGTTCGCAGATCCCTCGGCCGCTCAGCCTAAGATGGTTCCCGATTCGGTTCCCATTCGCGAGACTTGGCAAGCCATGGAAGAGCTGGTCGACGCAGGTTTGGTGAAATCGATCGGGGTGAGCAATTTTGGAACATCGCTGATTCGAGATTTGCTTTCACAGTGTCGGATTCGCCCGAGCGTGCTACAGGTCGAATTGCATCCCTATCTCGTTCAGTCCAAACTGCTGCGGTACTGCAAAGAATCTTCAATAGCAGTGACGGGGTTTTCGCCCCTGGGCGCGCCGTCGTATATCCCAATTGGGATGGCATCCGAAAGCGATTCGGTCTTGGAACATCCCACGGTCCAAAAAATCGCAAGCGCTCACGCAAAGACGGCCGCGCAAATCGTCCTGCGGTGGGGCGTGCAAAGAGGGACCGCGATCGTTCCGAAAACTAGCAAAGTCGAGCGGCTTCGCGAAAATTTAGATTTGGCTTGCTTTGCCCTGTCGGATGCCGAGATGGATAGCATCAGCGCACTCGACAAGAACCAGAGATTCAACGACCCAGGTGCATTTTGCGAAAGCGCCTTCGGGTGTTTTTTCCCGATCTATGAATAGGCAAACGGGGCCGTATACAGCGGCATGGGTAGTGGATGGCTAGTGCGACGGATTGCAAGTTTCGTTTCACTGCACAATCTAGTTACTAGGCTCAGCCTAGTAACTCAATGCAAACGAGGCTCCGCCTCGCCGAAACGCGTCCTTGGTGTGTGGACTCAGGAGGCAGGAGCCTCCACGGCAGTGCGTTCCCAGGCAGAGCCTGGGAACGAGTAGACCCATGTGCAACGCTAATTCCAAACAGTGGTACTAGTGCTCGCTTTAATCGTTAGAATCGTTACTACTGGCGGGCGATCTCGAATCCTCTATCGATCCCGCGCTGGTTCTCGGTGTGTCCGACGACTATCCTGAGCGAGACCCTTTTGAACCGATTAGGTAACGATTCCACCGTTTTTCTGCGACCATCCTGTTCGAATACCATGCAAATTAACAAAGCACTTATCACCGCGGCGGGCCCGGGCCAATCTGCGTTGCCACTGCAACGTTTAGTCGATCGCGACGGCGTTGAAAAAAACCGCGCTCGAAATGATTCTCGGCAAGGTAGCAAAAGCGGGCATCGAATCCGTTGCCATCGTAATCAGCCCCGGAAACGAAGACGCCTATCGACGTGCGGCTGGTAGCTTCGTCGAGCGACTCACGTTTGTGACGCAATGGGAGCCGACCGGATATGGCCAAGCGATCTTATGCGCAAAGTCGTTTCTGGGGGATACACCCTTCCTTCATTTGGTGGGCGATCACCTCTATCTAAGCTCGCAGAGCAAAGGGTGTGTCAGGCAATTGATCGAGGTCGCGTCGGCAGAGGGCTGCGCGGTATCAGGCGTCCAGGCGACTCGCGAAACCATGTTGCCCTTCTTCGGAGCCATCGGAGGTTCCCGCTTGCCTCAGACCGAACGTCTCTACGAAGTCAAGCGTGTGATTGAGAAGCCGACTCCTACGATCGCGGAACAAGAACTCACGGTGGCTGGTTTCCGAAGTGGGATGTACCTTTGTTTCTTTGGCATGCATGTGTTGACGCCGGCCACCCTCGAAATCCTTGAGGCGATCGTGGAGAAAGAAAAGCGTCCGGTCTCCCTTGCCGAAGCGCTCAACGAACTCGCCAATCGCGAACGTTACTTGGCCTGCGAGATTCAAGGGCAACGATACAACATTGGGGTCAAGTATGGGCTGTTGAATACGCAGCTCGCCCTATCGCTTTCCGGTGTGGATCGCGAGCGCGTTTTGAGTGATATGGTAGAGTTGCTCGCCTCCCAAAAGTCGAATTGAACATGAATACGCAACAATCGACAAATAACCGTTGGATCGAAACGATTTGCTCGTTGGACGAATCGGTCCGGCATCAGACGCTGGAATCCCTTTGCATGGGTCTGGATGCGAACGCTTTGCTGTCCGCAGCCTCGGAACTCGATGCGTTTCGGCGCGTCGCGAACAATCTATACCATCGCGTCCGCGCGCATTTTTTCCTTTCCGCCATCTATCGATACTATCTGCCCAAGACGTTTCCGGAATCGCAAGCCGGTTTGCTTCCCTTTGAAGCTTACCAACATATCTTGGCAAGGCGATTTCCCGAAGCGATCGATCAACTGCTGGCCGTCCAAAATGCGGACGGCCCGTCGTTGGTCATCGCCAGTGCGCTTTCGCGAGCTTACCACCAACTAGGGATCCAAACGCTAGCGGATCAAGTTCGACGCAGTGTTCGAACCGTGCGAGGCAATCAATGGATGTTTCGAGTTGGGCACCCGAACGAGCACCCATTGCGATTGAACAAAAAGTTGCACCAGTGCGATAGCGAAAGCGGAGACTACCCTATTCTGTGTGAAAAGACCAGCGTGCGGATGGATTTTTCCCATTCCGGTTGGAGCGATATTTTCTTTTTGGGAATGGACTATCCCGAGGGCGCGCGGGTTCTCAACGCGTCGATCGACTTGGGGGTCTACGGACGGGACGCAAAGCCACGGCCACCCGTCGAAGCGTACCTGCGCGTCATCGATCGGCCCGTCTTGCGATTGGTCAGTACAGATTTGGGAGTAGAAGCTGAAATCACAGAGATCGACGACGTTTTCGATTTTGCAAAAGACTATCTTGGACTGCTCAAGTCGGCATTGATCGCATCCGGGCTGGTGCCGCCCGCGATGGAAGGCTGTCACCAAAAGATGTCGCAATTGCTCAAGACGCTCATCGGCAAAGAGGGTCTCGGTTTAGAATTGGTGAGCAAGGTCAATGACATCCCCAAAGGCTCGCGTCTGGCGGTCTCCACCAATTTGCTTGGCAGCCTCATCGCGGTGCTCATGCGCGCGACAGGCCAAGTCTCGGCATTGGAAGGAGGGCTCCAACTGGCAGATCAGCGGCTGATCACGGCCCGCGCCATCCTCGGAGAATGGCTCGGAGGATCCGGTGGCGGCTGGCAAGACTCCGGCGGAGTATGGCCAGGGATCAAACGGATCGAAGGTGTCTTGGCCGGTGAGAACGACCCCGAAACGGGCGTCAGCCGAGGTAGACTTTTGCCGAACCACACCGTGTTGCAGCAGGATCGCATTTCAGACGCGTCTCGCACGGCTTTGCAAAATAGCCTCATACTCATCTACGGGGGCATGGCCCAAAACGTCGGCCCCATCTTGGAAATGGTAACCGAAAAGTACTTGGTCCGGGCCGAGAAGGAATGGGAAGCCAGGCTCGATGCACAACGCATCTTCGAACTCATCGTGGCGGCCCTCGAAAAGGGGGACATTCGTCACGTGGCTCAACTGACTACCGAAAACTTCACCGGTCCATTGCAAACGATCATTCCTTGGTGCACCAATCGATTCACCGATGCGATGATCGAACAATGCCGGCAGCGATGGGGGGAGCAATTTTGGGGCTTCCTGATGTTGGGCGGAATGTCCGGGGGAGGGATGGGATTCTTTTTTGATCCCAGTGTTCAAGCCGAAGCCCGCCCGTGGTTGCTCGAAGCGCTTATCGCAACCAAAAGAAGCATGCAGACCCGCTTGCCATTCGCAATGGACCCAGTCGTATACGATTTCGCCATCAACGATCGCGGGTCCTGGTGCGAAATGCTCAGCGGGGATGCCGCGACGATGCCCGATGGATACTATGCGATCGTCGCTCCGAAACTCATTCGCAAGGACATTCGCGAGTTGAGCGAG
>JANODW010000346.1:0-7207 GCA_031412875.1 Pirellula sp.
CTTGCGATTCGGGAGAGTCGAGTTCAAGGAACGCAATCGCTGGTAGACGATTTGCTTCGATTGCCCTCGCCGCCCAAAGCGTTTGTATGCGCGTCGGGAGTTGGTTATTACGGAGATCGAGGTGCGGATGTTTTGGACGAACAGTCGCCAAGTGGAAGCGATTTCTTAGCGACGCTTGCTCGCGATTGGGAGGGGGCTGCAAACACGTTTGCAAATGGCGGGGGCAGGGTTGCGACTGGGAGGCTGGGGATTGCATTGCATCCGCTACAAGGAGCGCTTGCCAAGCTGTT
Source organism: Pirellula sp. (assembly GCA_031412875.1). Taxonomy (GTDB): domain Bacteria; phylum Planctomycetota; class Planctomycetia; order Pirellulales; family Pirellulaceae; genus JBKCUI01. The sequence goes on from JANODW010000346.1 coordinate 291, forward strand.
GACACCGTTTCGATTGGGTTGCGGTGGTCCGGTGGGAAGCGGGCGTCAGTATTGGAGTTGGATCGATGTTGACGACGCGGCGGCGGCATTTTTGTATTTAGCGGCCAACCCAAAGTGCGATGGTGCTTACAACTTGGTCGCACCCGAGCAAGTCGACAATCAAACGTTTTCAAGTACCTTGGGGAGCGTGCTGCATCGCCCGTCGATTGTCCCCGCACCTGCATTTGCCATCCGGGGGCTGCTCGGCGAAATGGCAGACGCTATGTTGCTGGCCAGCCAGCGAGCGAGTTGCAAGCGGCTGTTGGACGAGGGTTTTCCCTTTCGTTCGCCCACGCTAGTGGAATGCCTGCGGCATGTTTTGGGGATGTCACCGCAGCCCGCAACGGAGGGCCCGGCCCGGGTTCAGGGATGATCCAATTGCTGCTTGAGGTACCATGCATGAGTTCCTTTTCGAATTTTGGATGCGAGCGAATCTATCGCCGGCGAATCTGTTCTCGCGTTTTTCTGATCGCTCTTTTGATTAATCAGTTCGGTCAGCAGTTGATCTTCGGGAGTTTGTCGGCGGCGCAGTCGTTCGAGTTTGAACGCGGCTGATTTGGCTGTTTCTAGATCGCCCACTCGCAACGACGTTTCTGCAAGCCAGAACCAAGCGGTGGGTGAGGTCTCGTGTTGTTCGACCATCGCGTGCGCCATGGCTCTGCATTGGGCACGCTCCTCATCGGACAAGTCCGTTTCCTCGCACCACGATTCCAACAAGCAGAAGGCAGCCATCGCCGAAGGAATACCGGTGCTGTTCTTGGCCGACTTCCAAAGTTCTCTCGCCTTTTCGAGCGAGGCCCTCGCCTCGGCCGGTTCATTGCGTTCTGCTTGAATCATCGCGAGGTTCCTATGCAGGCGGCCCTGATAGAGATCGTGATGATGGATGTCCCGTTTATCTGCAACGGATGCTCTGCGGAATTCGTCATCGATCGTTTTCCAAGCGATGTCATACTGCCCGCAAAGGATTTGATCACGGCTGCGTAACCACGCTTGCTGAGTGCATAAAAAATCGAGTTCCGCGTCGGGCTCTTGGAGGGTGGCGATTTTCTTTAGCATCGAATCCACTTCATCCAAGAGAGACGCCACGCCCTGTTTCTGTTGCTGTTCCAAGGCCAACGCGAGCCAAATTTGATTCTGTGCGATGCGTTTAAGAAGCTTGGCGGTCGGTCGGGTGGCCTCGAGTGATTTCTGTAGCGTTTGAATGCTCAAGGTCAATATGCGTTCGGCATGATCGGAATCTCCCACGAGCAAGAAGGAGTGCCCCAAGCCATAGTAGACGTTCGAAACTTTGTCATGGTACATGGCTTCTCCGCCGAAAATCGTCCAGGCGTTTCGAAGGTCTTCTTCTGCAGCTTCCAGAGCCAAGACGGCTTCGTTTGGCTGAATCAGTTGGCTGTTGCATGCCGCGAGGTACACTTGCGCATTGGCACGCGACTCCAGCCAGTCGGGTCGCCGTCGGCCGCCGGACAGCAATTGGTCGTAGATGTTCACAATGCGCTGATAAGCATCGAGCGATTGACCGAATTCGGACTGTTCGTATCGGTAATGGGCCAACTCTTCGAGCATGTTCAGTCGCGTTCTCTGGCTATCCTGCACCGGATTGCCTTCGCTAAATTGCTCGTGCATCGCGATCGCGTTGGTGATCTCGGAGCAAGCTCTTGGCAAATCCCTTTCGAGGAAGCACTGCTTTGCTCGAAGCCTGAGTGCTTGCGCGAGGGTCCGTCGCGATTCTGCATGCTCGGAGGAGGACTCCTGGATTTGCTCCATGGCATGTACCGCTTCGTCGATGCATTGGTTCGCGCAGTCCGATGCGTGTTCGCTATTCATGGCGATCGCGGCGAGCCCCAGTTTGGCTTTTGCCCATTCGACACGTTCGATTGCAACCCAATCCGAAGTGGGTGGGGAGGGCGTGCGATTCAGCAGTTCGAGTCCTTGTTGGTAGCACGCCGTCGCTTGTTCGTGGCGGCGACTGTTTCGCTCGATATCGCCGAGCCGAATTTTGGCGCGCGCCACTTCGAGATTCATGAGGGAGCCGGAACTAGGCTGGTTAGCGAGGATACTAAAATGCGTTTGAGCTCGCTCCGAAAGGTTCAAGCGGAGTTCATTCAAACCTGGATACAGCGCCAGGTCGGCGTCGAGACCGAGCATCCAACTATCGACCGATTCGCGAGCGGATTGCAATTGAGTGACGGCAGCCTTGTGTGCAGTTTGTTCGTTTTGCAGCGCCGTTGTTTTCGATGCGCGTTCGTTTTCAGCGCAGATGCGGGCGATGCGTTCGTTGATCCCCGCGCGGCGAACCATGGCGGTTGCGAAAAGCGATGCGACCGTCACCAGCGAAAGGGAAAGAAAGAGAGCCCATGCGACCGTCCGATGCTTCCTAGCCAATCGATCGACCGATCCCCACCAAGGCTCTGCATATGCATGCACTTTGTCGCCAGCAAAAAAGGCGTCGAGGTCGTGGCCCAGTTCGGATGCATTTTGATAGCGATCGCTGGGAAAGGGACGGAGTGCTTTTTCGCAAATCGCTGCGAGTCCTCGCGGGACATCCGGGGCCGCCAAACGAACGGGCGCATACTCAACACGCAGCACATGTTGCATCGTTTCTTGAGCGGTCGGGCATCGAAACGGGGACCGTCCCGTCAAAATTTCATACAGGATGCTTCCTAGCGAAAAGACATCGGATCTTGCATCCACTAGGTGTGAGTCCCCTCGTGCCTGCTCGGGAGACATATACGACGCCGTGCCGAGAATTGACCCGGCCGTTGTCCGTTCCAACGTATCGTCCGGGGGCAAGGGATGTTTCGTCGGATCGCATCGCATCCCGCATTCTTTACTAAGTTCTTCCGGGGTCAACAGTGGAGAACCAGGCATGAGTTTCGCGAGCCCCCAGTCCAGCACGACGGTTTCACCGAATTCCCCGATCAAAATATTGGAAGGCTTGATGTCGCGGTGAACAACACCGAGCTCATGAGCGTACGCCATCGTTTTGCATACGTTTTCGAATCGAGTGAGCAGTTCGCGACGGCGGGAAAAGCGGGAGTTGCGTGTGGGGTTGGAAAATGTGTCTGCAAGCAGTTCAGCGAGGGTTGGGCCCTTGAGCCATTTCATTGCGTAATAAGGGGAACCACTCTGGGGATCTGTCCCCATGTCGTGAACGGGTACGATGCCTGGGTGCGCAAGCGATGCCGTAATGCGAGCCTCGTGCATGAAGCGAGTTTCAACACCGGCGTCACGCTGGATATCGGGCAGTATTTTTTTCAGGACCACCTCCCTCTTAAGACGGCGATCGTACGCTCGCAGCACCATCCCACATCCGCCTCGGCTAATCTCATCGAGCACGTCGTACCGTGATTCGGACTCCGAGGGGGGTGCCGTTGGTGCACAGAGTACGACTGGAGAATCGCTGGACCGCCGTTTTGGAAAAGTCACGTCACTGGGTATAGATGGGATCATGCGAGTCGTTCTCGGCGGACTTAGTCATAGGCCGCGATCAATGGTTTCAATCAATCGTTTGAATGAGAAAAAACAAGCCAAAGCTAGGTCGCACCCCGGTGCAGAACCTTGTTTTCGTCAGAAATCGAGGTTCCTGCAAATGTGTAACGCTGGGACTTGATCGATTGCAACGATTGCAACACTGGCGGGATGAGCAAGCTCGGTATGGTCGTTACGATTCGTACGAGCGGCATAAACGGCTTTAGGCGAGTGGCTGGCTGAAACATACCAGCCGTAGTTTGGGACCATTGTCCCGAACGAACAAACGGACGGGACAATGGTCCCATCCTACGGTAGTAATGATCCTGCCGCTCGCCTTAGAGCGTTGCTGGGACGTGATAGTGGATAGGGGTCATCGGCGGCAGGTTGGGCCTCTACATTTTCAGCGCATCGGAATAGACCCCTAGGATTTGAAAAAAAATCATAAATATCACAGTGATTAACATCGCCGCGATCAACAGCCACACGAGCAGCCCCGACATGATGGCCAATTGCTGCAATGCCAGTTGTGCTTTTTCGCGGTAAGTGGTCGCCAACCGTTCCAGCGACTCACTCTCCGAGCCGCTCATTTCTCCCACCTCGACATTTTGGATGAAGTCTGCTGGCAACACTTTGGGTGCATCCAGCGATTCGGCAAAGGACTTGCCCGCCTGGATAGCATCCAATGACTTCTGCAAACCGGCGATGTAATAGTAGTTTCCGGTGCTGAGCAATGCATCGCGCACGCTCCGTTTGGCATCGACTCCTGCGCCGAGCATCATCGAGAGGGTCATGGAAAGCCGGGACATAGCGGTAGCTGTTAAGACGGAACCGATGACAGGAACGTTGCGAACCAAAGGAACCAAAGTTCGATGGCAGTGGAACCAATTCTTCCAAATCCCAAAGCCCACCAAAGCCGCGGTACCAAAGATCAGTCCGGTGAGACTTGCAAAAATGACCACTCCCGATATTCCACGCAAACCGATTCCGGTGAGGTCCATCGGTTTGTCCTGCGAGGAGCCCGAAGCAAAAAACCCGTTGACCAAAATCAGCACGCAAACAATGAAGAATGCCAAGCCGAGAGAAATGACCGGGAATGTAATTTGAGCGATGAAGGAAGTGCGAGATCGTTTGAGATCTTGATAGTAATCCGCCATTTCGCGGAACGTGCGGTCCATTCCCCCCGCGTGTTCGCCCGCGTCGACCATTTTGACAAGCAAGTCGGGAAAGTAATAGCCTTGAAGCGCCATCGACTCAGCGAGCGTGTGCCCTTTGCGAAGCGCTTCGATCATGTTTTGAGAGACCTCGCGATGCCGCGCTGTTCCGGTTTTGGCCTCCATGTCTAGCATGCGAAGAAGGTCGACACCGGACTTCAATCCGACCGACATCCGCCGACAGAATCCCTCCAGAGTCTTTAATGATATTCCACCGAAAATGCGCTCCGAGGTTCGTGCGTTGGTGGGCTGGGAATCACCCCGGCTTGGAACAGCGGCTGGTATCGACGACATTTCGAAGCCTATTGGGAAGATATGCATGGCTTGGGAGAAGCGATATTACGCAGCGTAATAGTCAATGCGTTTATTGTGTCCTGCCAGCCGCGTTTTGGCTAGGTTTACGCGGGAAACGGTTTGGGATTACCGCGTGGTGTTTGCTCGACGCCCGTCTATGATAGAGAAGTCCCCTTGCACGCAACAGGAACACCATGACCGGAAAAAGCAGACTTCCGCTGGACGACGTCCGATACCAGCACCCAGAACAACCCCTTCCACGCTTTCCCAAAAGCCAGCCCCAAACCGAGCCGCTTCATTTGAGTGGAGTGTGGCGGATGGAAAGCACGGAGCAGGCGGATGCCCTCCTCGCAGGGACGTCACCCGGATTTGTGTATCGTCGCGACGGTCACCCCAACGCATCGTCGCTTGCCGAATCCTTGCGGGTCGTTCATGGGGCGGACGAAGCGCTCGTAACCGCGCAAGGGATGAGTGCGATTTCGATGGCGTCGATGGCATTGCTTAAACCGGGCGATCGCGTGCTGCTCGGGCAACCCGTCTACGGTCGGACTTCCTTCTTTATTAAAAAGGACTTGGCTCGTTGGGGAGTCGTATCCGAGGATGTCAACGTGACCGACCCCAACGCATGGACCCATGCCTTTCGCAAACCCGCTCGCATGGTGATCCTCGAGACGATCACCAATCCGAGACTCAATGTGCCGGATATTCAGTCGGTCTCGCGGCTCGCGCATCAGTTAGGGGGACCTGCGACTTCGGAATCGGGAACCGTGGTTTTGGTCGATAACACCTTTGCAACGCCAGTGCTATGCCAACCTTTGGCTCTCGGTGCGGACTTGGTGATGGAGAGTTTGAGCAAGTTTGTCTGTGGGCACGCCGATGCGATGATCGGGTTATTGTGTGGGCGGAGCGCTGTGTGGGATCGCATGCGTCAGACGATGGTATCGTTTGGAATGACAAGCAGTCCGCTCGACTGTTGGTTGACCCAACGCGGGCTTGCCTCGTTGCCGGTTCGCATGGCGCATGCAGCGTCCTCCGCCATGCAATTGGCGCATGCGATCGATGGCCATTCCAGCATTCGCCAGTTGGATTATCCAGGGTTGCCATCGCACAGCGACCATGCGTTGGCCAAGGTCCAGTTTCATGGTACGTTTGGAAACATGCTGTGCATGCGACTGCATGGTGGTTTGCGATCCGCTCAACGCTTTATCGCCGCCGTGGCCGCCGACATCCCTTTCTGCCCAACGCTCGGGGAGGCCCAGACGACCCTCAGCCATCCTGCGTCAACCAGCCATCGCAGTTACAGTGAGGAACAACTAGAATCGTTGGGGATCGATGGAGGGACGCTTCGTTTTTCTATTGGACTGGAGCCGAACGGTTGGTTGGTCGAAAAGTTCTTAGCCGGTTTAGACAAGTGTGTATCGTAAGGCTACGACGCAATGCAGAAGAAATTTGAAAAGAACCTGCGGATAGCCGAAAGGCATTTGAAGGATCGGTGTCCAACGCTTGCCGCATGGATCATGCAGGCAGGCCCGTGCGAATTGCAGCCGGCTTGGGAGCGAGAGCCGTTTGAGTCGTTAGTCAGGGCGGTGGCGCATCAGCAGCTTCATGGCAAAGCGGCCGAATCGATTTTGGGTCGCATGGTTACTAGGTTTCCGAATCAACTTTTTCCCACCCCGATCCAATTGTCTCGCATGCGGGTGCCGTCGTTTCGCAAGTGTGGATTTTCGCTGAGCAAAACGGAAGCGATCCGAGGAATCGCACGAGGAACCACGGGTGGGCTTGTCCCGGCTCGGTCGGTGGCCGATCGGATGAGCGATGCGCAATTGATCGAATCGTTAACGCAGTTGCGTGGGATCGGTCGATGGTCGGTAGAGATGCTGCTGATCTTCACCATGGGGA
>JANODW010000347.1:0-11087 GCA_031412875.1 Pirellula sp.
GTCCGCTACGACCGACCCCTTGCCCTGCCGTGTCACAATCACCCCATCCCGTTCGAGCTCCAAATAAGCCCGCTTGATCGTGATCACGCTGATTTTGAGCCCCGCCGCCAACTCGCGAATCGACGGCAGCTCCGTCCCTGGCGGCAAATCTCCCACCGCCACTCGCCGCTTTACTTGCTCGATCACTTGCAAGTACAGCGGGCGAGGGTCGCCGAGCGAAATCGAAATCCAACTGTGCATTGTCATATACACAGTATACACACCATACTTCGCTAGGAAAGAGTCCCTATTGGAAATTTTTTTGTTAGAGCGTTATGGGATCGAATCCAAACTCAATAAGATCGGGAAAACCCATCTGAAACACACAGGCTTACCCTGTGGATTGTTTGGCTTCAAGCTACTCAACCATCGTAGCCCGGTCTCCCCCGTTGAATGACGGATTGCTCCAATGCCAGTCATGGCGTTGACCTCTGTGGGGCGCGAGAAGCCTAAACTTCCCCTGGATAAACCAGTGGGATTGTAATACCATCTGATAACCGGCCTATATTGGAATTTTTTTAATCGCTCGGGATAGCTGATTCCTGGCGTTAGTCGTTGAAGCGATGCCGATCGAATAACACATGACCGCAAACCCCTTTCTTCACATTCGATCGGCTAAGCTGAAGGTTCTGCCAGGTGAGGATGACGAGCTTGTGAACGAAGGCACGTATGGCAAAGCGTGTGCCCAATACATGCAGACGCATTTGGCTAGTCGCGGATATTCTATTCCTTGCGTCGTTTGCGAGGACTGGGGATGGTGCGTGGAGGTCAAGGGATTGGAATTCACCTGTGGGATCGGCGTTTATGGTATGCAAATCGATGATTCCGATGATCTTGATCTTTGCGTGACTGTACTCACACCCAAGGGTAAGAAATGGAATTGGACAAAACTACGATGGATTGACACATCCGCCGACGTGAACAGGCTGCATGATACGATGCGCAGCATTTTTGAGGATGACGTTGATGTGACGATCGTCGGTGAATCACCCGACTTCCCGTTGGGATGACCTGTTGAATGCACGCAGAATTCGGACGAACCAAGCGATGCACCGAAGACAACCCCTCGGCCTCGCTGATCGAGCACCAACTCATGTGCCGCGACACCGGACGGCTTGCAGGTTCATGCTGGTGCCAAGATTAGTCGTTCGAGCGAAGTCCCAAGTTGATGCGATTGCCGGACAACTGTGTAAACGCCTTCTGCGCGTTCCCCAAAAGCAATTTCAAGTCCCCTGGAGCGTCTAACGAAAAAATCATGCGTGCGCCGGTTGCGTAAATATTGATTCCGGCTTGAGGCAGTTTTAATGTGAACTCCGTGCATTCCGGGTCGTAGTCTAAATGAACGGCCAACGCATCGTTTTCTTCAATGTCATCGATTTTCGATTCGAGGTCAATGTCGGCTTCCAGTTCGAATTCGATCCGCTTGCAGTACTTAGTAAAGATCGCCAGGAAATTAGGATCGTCGATGACTTCCGAATTTCGGAACGATCGCACTTCGGTCGATAGCAAGTACCGTTCTGCGTCCTCTGGGTCTTGCGACAACGCAATATTCACATCGAAATCAGGCCCCTTGATCGACGCGGTGGAGGCAATGTTGGTAAAGCTTAGGTCCTTGCGTTTGTAACGAAAAGCTTCTCGGAGCTGTTCGAAAATTTCGGTTGCCAGCGAAGTCACTTCGGCGGCACCCGCCTTTTCCACGAAGTCGCGTTCCCAATCGTTGTGGGTGGATAGGTTCGCTTTAGGTTTCGTGAACCCGCGCAGATCGCGAACTCGCCCTCGCAACTCCCCGGTTAAAAACGAATCCTTGATAGGGTTTGCCATCGCACCTGGCGCAAGCTGCCTTTGTTGCAATCGCTCAGAATGGTCGGCAAGGATCAGCTCCTTTGATTTGCTACCGAACAGGACGGGCGTCTGTTTCTTGGAGCCAGCGATCGTCACTCTCAGGATACGAGGGACTTCCGCTTCGAGATAGCTTTGCAACGTCGCTGTCGTCACTCGCTGATGCTTGTCCAACGATGGCTTCGCGATTCCCTTGAGGGATTGGATCACACAATGTGTCCAGATGCCGTGATTGAGGGTACCACTGGGATGCGAGACTTCGCTGGGCTTGCTCGACACAAACGCAAACCGGGTCGGAGACTCTTTGCAAAAGTCCCGTAGTTCGTCGGTGCTGAATGCCTTGTCCGGGCGGGGGCCACGCGTTGCATCTAAGAATAACAACGCTTGTGCGCATTTTGTTTTCCGAATGGCGTCCAGCACTTGGCTAAGAGGGACGTTCGTATTTTCCAATGCGTCGCATTGCGAGTCGAAGCAAACCAGCACGGGGGATCCGTTGAGATCGCATACGTGTCCACAAAAAAAGAAAAGGATCCGATCCTCAGTCCCGACTCGGATGAGAAAGTCACTTAGCTCCGAAGGAAACGCAGTCCCCGTTGCTTCGTCGCTGACCAGCATCCTGCAATCGGACGGGTCGACTCCAAGTCCCTGCCAAGCCGCCAAAAAACCTTCCGCGTCTTGTTCAGCGTAGGCAATCGTCGGGAAGGAGGAGTCTTGGTGTTCTTCGATGGCAACAGCAAAGATATGGGTTCTCGGTATCATGCGGATGAGTCTATCAAAGAGACCTTCGCTCGTGTAGGGACAGACGCATGGCACGCAGGTCGATTTTGTCTATGATATTGCTTGCTTTCTCAGATCTCGATCGATTTTTTTACTCTACGCAGACTCAGTGATATGACCAGGATCGCGTACCGGCTCGAACCTCAATTGACGGCGCCGGAATTTATCGATTGTTTGGTGCGATCCACGCTGGCCGAGCGTCGTCCGGTGGATCGAATCCATGTGATTGAGGGGATGCTTGCTCACGCAGATATTCTGGTGACAGCCCGGACGAACGAAGGGCTGTTGGTCGGCATAGCAAGAGCCATCACCGACTATCATTTTTCCACATATTTATCTGATCTCGCGGTCGATCAAGCGTATCAGGGACAAGGCATAGGTCGCGAGCTGATCGATCGGACGCATGATGCAGCCGGGCGAGGAACCATGCTATTGCTGCTTTCCGCACCTGCCGCAGAGACTTACTATCCGCATATCGGATTGACTGCCCACCCAAGCGCTTGGTACCGCCCAAGGCAGGACATCTAACCGATGGTGTTGGTGGCCTCCAATGGTAGAGCTGGAGCCCGCCTTGCGGACGAACACTTGGTCGCAACAGTTCTTGTGCGCGTATTGCGTGGGGGCGGTCCATCCACTAGAAATACGCACTCTATCAAAAAGCTTGGTTCCCATTGGTTTTTTGCAGATTTTCGGATCGGCAAAAGGAACGCTCTTTTTGGTTCCTCTGCAAGTGACCGCGTTTTTGCTCTGAACCAGCCGTTGACTATGCTGGTACCAACCTTTGATCGTCAATTTCCAATTGAATGGAGTGAATAGTGCACCAAGGTAGCTCGCAAGTTTCGAAAATAGATCCGGATACGCTTCCAACACTTTTTGGCCATCCGACCGGCCTTTACACCCTGTTTTTTGCGGAGATGTGGGAACGGTTTTCTTATTATGGGATGCGAGCCCTCCTGCTGCTTTACATGATCAAAGGATTCTTGGGGTTCGGAGATCGGGACGCCAATTCGGTCTATGGAGCCTACACGGCATTGATCTACATGACTCCGTTGTTCGGTGGCATGATCGCAGACCGGATGTTGGGCAAGCGTACTGCGGTTGTCATCGGCGGTTTGCTGATGGCGGTCGGCCATTTGCTCATGATGATCCAAACGGAGTTAGGATTCTTTTGCGCGCTGGGTTTTTTGATTGCTGGGAACGGGATGTTCAAGCCCAACATATCCTCCATGGTGGGTGAATTGTATGCAGGAGAGAGCAAGAAGAGAGACAGTGGCTTTACGATCTTTTACATTGGGGTCAATCTCGGTGGCGGGATATCGCCGCTCCTTTGCGGTTACATCGGCGAAACTTATGGATGGGAAAAGGGCTTCGGTCTGGCCACGATCGGGATGCTCATCGGTTTAGCGGTATTCGTTGCCCCCAATTTTGTGACGCAAGTTCTCATTGCGATGGCCGCGGCAGTCAGCGTGGTCGCGATGATCTCGTACAACGCGGGGGATACGTTTTCGCTCATCTCGACCTATTTTGTCGTCCTGTCGTTGATCATCTCGGCGATTGTTGCGATCACGGCCCTCACCCGCGGTGGGCTTCCCAAGGAAATAGGCAACGCACCCTACCCGGAACTTTGGAGTCAGAACGTTGTCAAAGTGGTTGTTGGTATCGCTATTGCGATTCCGGTGTTTGTCGTGCTCGTGTCTGGATTCAAAGTGATCCCAGGTTTCACTGAGCAGCTCACGCTCATTCCTGAATCGTTCATCAAGCCCATGCAGGATAGCCCCAGCAAGTTGGTCAAGGGCTTAGCAACGTTCGTGGAAGAGGCGAGCCGACCGGCGGGTTTGGTTTTGGCCTTGTCAGGTCTCATTGCGACCGTCTATCTGATGCGCGAAGCGTTGCGGATGAGCAAGATTGCGAGGGAGAGAATGTTCGTCGTCTTTATCCTAACCTTCTTCTCGATTTGGTTCTGGGCATTTTTTGAACAGCAAGGGAGTTCGGTCAATAATTTTGCCGACCGCAATATCGACCGCGTCAGCGAGACGAGACTGGTTTCCCAAGCAGACGTGGGCAAGACGGTAGAGTTGCGACTGACTTCGGACAGCGAGCTGCAGAGCATGGAGTATTTCAGTCAAGAATTCCTCGGTCACGAGAACGGAATAACCATCAACGCTCAGATCGAGAAAGCGATTCGCCAAGTCGAGCTCGCCAAAGAGGAGAACAAGCAGATGCCCAATGACAAACTATTGGCCACGATTGCCGATCTGCAAAAAGAGCCCAGAATGACAATGACGGCGATGACGTACCTTCGCGAGTTTGCCAAGCAAACCGGAGCGACGCTTGAGGACAAGAAGATCGTTTGGAAATACACCGAGGAGAATGTCGGCAAAATTGGGTTGGGGGGCGCTGAAATTCCTGCTTCGGTTTTTCAAGCAGTGAATAGCATTTTCATTATATTGTTTGGTCTGGTTATGACCGGCTTGTGGAGCTTTTTGGGCGCGTATGGATTGGAGCCGTCCGCTCCGTATAAATTTGCGTTGAGCTTGATCCAAGTCGGATTGGCCTTTGGAATGCTTTATTTAGGAGCGCAGTTGGCGGATGCGGACGGTATGGTTGCGTCATTCTGGTTGCTGCTGCTGTTCTTTTTCCTGACGACCGGCGAGCTATGCCTTTCGCCCATCGGACTCTCGATGGTGACCAAACTGACACCAGCGAGACTCGTCAGTACGGTCATGGGCTCGTGGTTTCTGGCGACGGCGTTCGCCCAGTTTCTCGCGGGTATCATCGCGCAGTTCGCCAATGTGAATGAAGGGGGAGGAACGATCGTTCCTATTCCCTCTGCGACCGTACACATCTACGGCGACGTCTATAAACTGCTCGCCGTCCTTGCATGCGGGTCAGGAGTCGTTTGCTTGGCGATGTCGCCGTTGTTGATGAAGTGGATGCATATTGGCAAGATCGATCCGGACGCATAACGATGCTGTTTGATTCACACGAGTTACTGACGCGGGCCAAGCAGGGGGACGAAGCTGCCAAAGGAGAGCTATTGAATCGGTTTCGCCCCTACCTCAATGTCATCGCGCAACGGCACCTCGACGAGCGACTGCAAAGTCGACTGGACTACGCCGACGTGGTTCAGATCACCTTCTTAGAAGCCACCCGAGATTTCGACAGTTTTCGCGGGGATTCCGTGGAGTCGCTGTTGGCCTGGCTACGAAATATTTTGCGAAACAATGTAGCCACGGCCCACCAACATCACCTAACGGCCCAAAAAAGATCCGCTAGAAAAGAAGTGAAGATTCGTATCACTTCCGAATCCGGAGGAAGCTCACTTGGAATGCAGGACATCGTCCCGGCCGAGTCGTCCTCTCCCAGCCAACGCATGATGCGCGATGAAACGGCGGTCCTCCTGGCAACGTGCATGGAGCGTATCCCAGAGACACAACGGGAAGCGATACGCATGCGATACTTGGAAGGCATGTCGCTCAAAGAGATTTCCGAACGGATCGATAAATCGGAAATGGCCGTTGCCGGACTACTCAAACGCGGACTGCGCGCGCTGCGAGAAGAAATGGCCTCGCGTCAGAATGGGTTAAGCGCTTAACCGTACAGAGTATGCCAGCTCAGCGCTGGCAAGTACTGTGAGAGAGAGGTTCACCAATTTCTATCAGACGCGGTGCTCAACTTCATGTTGATTAAGCGGCTCCATTGGCAGAAGGATGCGATTTCTTCCAGTGCTGATGGGCAGCCCGGATCTCCTTTAAATGCATCCAATGGCCATGGGTTTTGGAAGTGCTAGAAACCATCGTTTCGGGTGAGATTTCTCCTTTTTCTATCTTGTGCAAAAACTCCGACTCGGCAATCGGGCCGACCGTCTTTGACTTGCCAAAAAAACCCTTCTTCATAAAAAACCAATCAGCAGACATCCCTCAATCTCCTTTACAACGTACAACGAAAAAAATTGCGTCAAGGATCGGAGTAGGAACGATGTATGTCAGATTTGCCAACACTGAATTTTAGCGAAAGTTTCTACCCAAAATCTATATGGGTCTGTGGCTTTCTCCAGAATTTGCCAAGTTGCGTTGCGGGTCAATTCGACGCCACTTGAGGGAGACATCGCTACCCTTGAGGCGACGCGCCAGACCCTACTCCATCGCGCACCCCGGCCATGCAAGCGGCGGGATCATTACCGTAGGATGGGACCATTGTCCCGTCCGTTCATCTATCCCGTCCGTTCATTTATCCCGTCCGTTCGTTAGTCCCGTCCGTTCGTTAGTCCCGTCCGTTCGTTAGTCCCGTCCGTTTATTTGTTCGGGACGATGGTCCCAAACTACGGCTGGTATGTTTCGGCCTGCCGTTCGCCTTAGCGAACCGGGTGGGTCAGTTCACTGCTGAGCCCCGGAAAGGGGGCCTCTGACCCCATGCAGCACTTCAACCAGGCATCGCGGCGTTCGGTCAACTCGTCGACGATCGATTGCGCCCGTTGAGAAACTTCGTTTTGTTGCCAACGGTCGTCTGGAGTTGCAAACAACTCAATCCGTTCGGCATCGGAGGGTTCGGCTGTATTCCCCAACGACCATCGGCAGCTCCAGGCCGGGACGGCAGCATGCGATTGGCCATTCGAGCAAGCATAGGCGAACTGATTCTTGGCGGGCCAAAGTTCTGCCGGGTACGCTTCGACCTCGGAAACGAGATCGGTCGTAATGGCATCCCCCTCCGACTCGAGGCCATCCTCTGCCAACCAACCCAAAAGCGTATTCAAGATCGAGTTGGGCTGAACCATAAATGGGACACGGACCCCGACATGCAGTCCATTTCCAGGTCTCACAATGAGCGGCAGATGCAGCGACTCGGCGTACAGGCCATTGCCTCCATGACCCACCCAGCCATGTTCGCCGATAGGGTACCCTTGGACTCCTGCGAGCACCTGCAGGCAGTCCCCCGCGATTCCGAGTTGTTCCAAGAATTCTTCGACCATCGCCCAAGCGTCATCGAGCACCATCGCTTGGGCACCCATCGCACATGCAAGCTTAAAGACTTCGTCCGGATCGGTTCGTTCGTTGATTTTCAGTTCGGCGGGAGCGGTTTCGCGAGGCGGTTCCGGATCCCCTTCATCGCACATGACGCAGCGGTAATCGTAGGGCGCATCCCACTTGCCATTCAGGCCGCGAGAGTGGATCCAGAGGACGGGAAAGGCATCCCGCTGCGTTGCCCATTGGCCCAATGCGGCTTCGAACAAACGCGCGATCTCGGTTTGCTCCTGGTCGAGTTCGTCTATATCGCCATCTGCTTCATCGCCATCTTCATCTTCATCGCCATCATCCAGCGTACTCTCGATGCATAGCACACTCCCGAAGTCCGCACGGGTTGCGTCGTCAATCACATCTGCCGAATCGGTGATGAGCATGGCTCGCTCAAACAACCCGTGGCATGCGATGCTGGGGTCGTTCAGGCGGCATGCGAAATGTTTCCCAGTCCACATCGATTCTAAGACATCGACCGGCTTGAGGGTATCGGCCCAAAACTGGTCGAACACAATAGACCGGCAGGCAAAGCTATCCAGGTTCTTAGTGGGAGCGATCGCGCCCCCATAGCAGCCCACCAAATTCGTCCCTAAACCCTCTATGGTTACGATCAGAGCATAACGAGAATTGAGTGACATCGGTGCATCTAACTGTTCGTAAACGGCCGTTGGCTTAGGTATCCAATTGCAGAAGCTTGGGCTCAATCATCACCGCATCGTCCGATTCGGGGTTGATCAACAGGCCAAACTCGGAGGACAGGGGAGCCAAAAGATCCTCGCCGGTAACTTCGAACAAATCCACTTCTTCGCCTTCGATTTGATCCGAAATCGAGTCGACGAATTGCTCTGCATGGTCGGAGCTTAAGAAGGCGACCAGGGCAGGGAAATCCTCGGTTTCCAAGATCATGGCAGACAACGATTCTTCGTCATTGCTCAAAGAAACGAGCGTGAACTGCTCGGCGCGAATCCAATCCAAGATGGCTGTTTTATTCCCCGCTTCGATGGCGGCGACCAGGCCATCCAGTCGGGATTCCATTTCATCATCAGCATCTTCAGACTGCATTATTCTCTTTCCTTTGCAAAACGTTCGTTAGAATGGGCCGTAAGTTTGACAAACGATCGCGCAATGGCCTAGAGGGAATTTGCGAAAAAGGGTGCAAATCGCGGCAAGGATTCCTCGAGGAAGCGTGGGCCACGCCGCCGATTCTTAGAACCCAAGCCAATACGCGCCGATCACCATCCACAACGGGATGGTCACGATTCCCAGCAGCGAAGTCCCCACGACGACCGTCCAGGCGGTTTCCACGCTCTTGTTATACAGGCGTGTCATCACCAATGGAAACGTCGCCGAAGGCATGGCGGATTGCAGTAGAAGCACTTCTTGGAGCTCCCGTGGAAGGTTTCCAAATTTGGCGACGGCCAAAAATACGATCGGCAAAACGAGGATTCGAACCATTACCGCTAGAACCAATGGCCGCCACGCCGCGGAGAATTGCACCCGTCCAGCATAGTCATAAATGATCGCTCCGCTCAGGACCAATCCGATCGGAATCGAACAGCGACCCAATTGCTCACTCATATGCATGAACGGCTGAGGGATATAGGTCTGAATTCCGAGCTGGCGCACCGTCAACGCGATGACCACCGAAACCAATGGCGGACTAAAAACAATGCGTCGCCAAGTCGATCTCAACCCTTGTCCGGAAATGATGAACAGTCCGATGCTCCAGAGCGCTATGTCTACACCAACATTGTGGACCAACAGGGTGACGATGCAGCCCGGGTAAAAGGCTTCCGCCAGAGGAACGGGGATGTACCCATAGTTGGCAATCCCCGTGCAAAGCGCAAAGGTCTGCCGATCGGAGGCATCTTTCAATCCAAACGGACGGCCCAGAAGCCAGACGACTGCTAGCGATACACCGAACCCGAACGCGGTGAGGACCGCACCGTAGAAAGACGGCATCCAATCCGCAATGCTTGCGGACAGCTTGGGATCGGTCATGATGCGATGAAAGAAAAACGATGGCAGCAGCACCGTCGTGGTAAAGCCAGCAAGGGACCTGTCCACTTCGCTGGTAAACCATTTCATATACCGTGCAAAGGCGCCGACCGCCATAACCAGGAATACACCTGAAACCGTCGTGGCGATACTTAAGAGATTGCTTCCCGTAGAGGGTTCGAAGGGCATTCGGGGCTACCGTTTCATGAACGGCATCTCGGGCACCATTCCAGCGAACATAGATCGGTCATCTTGCCGAACGACAACATGATCGCCGGCTCGCAGCGAATAATTTTGACCTTCCATCACACTTTTACCAGCATCATCGAAATCGACATCGAGTCGCACCGGTGGCACATTCTTGCCGTTGGGCCGCAGGATAGTTGTTTTGATCCGACCAAATTTCTTTTGAAGCTTGGCATCGCGAATCAAGTCGGCGATAAAGAGAGATTGGCCAGGTACCAACGGGATTTTTTCGAAGTGCCGCTTGCCATTGTTGACTTCCAAAACGATCGCAGGGGACCCATCTTCGGTCGTCAACGGCTTCTGCGCCCCGTATTCACCAAACGTGTATCCCTCCCGCTGGAGCCCTTTCACGTCGAGATTATCGAGAGGTCCTTTGGATTTCCCTAAAAGCGTGGAGCAACCGCTGGACAGCAAAAACACGCTCAAAAGCAAAACGTTTGCAAGCGTCAACGCGAAGTTGTTTTTACGAAAACACCCCGTGAGGACCGAACTTGTGCTAGCGTTTTTTGAAAAAATACTCATTATCAATCATCCAAATTTCAAAACCGGGGGGGGAAACGTTGGACACCGCGGTCCTATCCCTCCTTTCGGCAATCAAGCCAGATCGCCTTTAGCGAAAAGTCTTCTTTATCGGAAAACTCAGCCCAGCTTACCAGAAGGGCGCAGCAAGGGGCCACCCGAATTTATGTTACGGGCCGAGTTGTGGTCGCAGAACCCGCTTCTTTTAGGCCGAGTTGTTATCGTAGTTAGACTCATTTATTACATCGACAATTCGGCCAGCCAGCAGCACCCCGCCTTTACCCCGCCCTTTTTTGAGACCGCTTGCTCGACTCTCCTGGGTACCACTCTCAACCTGATGGGCAATGTCGTTCGTGGTGCTCGTGCTGTGCGTGTTTACTGTAGCGATAGAAATAACTCAAGCGGCTGTAGGCGGATGCAGTACCGGCGCGACCTTGGTCGTAGTACTCCTTTGGAGCAAACTGCCTCGGAACGCACCGCTTCGGAGCAATCCGCCACCAAGTAATCGTTTTCAACTCGGATTACCATTGAAGTGCGATCGCTCGACCGGGGCTATCACACTTTTTTTATGTATGAGCCGGAGCCAGAATTCATGATCCAAGGCGCTACACGGCCAACGGAATCGGAAACGAGTCGGGGAACGATTCTCAGGTC